>JBEKKM010000060.1:0-24020 GCA_050010715.1 Xanthobacteraceae bacterium
CCGGTCGCCGCGCCCGCCGCCAAGCCGGCTCCGGCACGCAAACCGCAAACCACCGCGCCCGCGACTGCTCCCAAATAGGGCCCCGCAACATTAGGCGCCGAGGGATGCCGTTCGTTGCGTCACTCCACTTGTTGGACCTGAACGATCGGGTTGTGCTGACTGGCGTTGCCGGCTGCGATGACGAGGTAGCGCCGAGGAGCGTTTGCCGATTGCTGCACGACCTGACGAATGGGACCAACGGCGTTGACGATCGCCGCACCTGCCGGATTGGTCATGAAATTTGCCAACGCCTCGATAGACCCGGAACCGTCCGCGCGGTCGGCCAACGCCAGCACATAGGGTTGTTTCGGTTCAAGGCCAGTGACTGCAGCTTGCAGTACTTGAACCAGACCTTGTTCGAATAGCGTGACGCTGGTGGGTGCCCTTGCGTCGGCTGCCTCATGGCCGCCCAACGGCGCCATGGTGAAATGTGCCGCTTCGCTGGCAATGCCGAGCGGTGCCAACCCCTGTGTTCCAGCGCCCTCGGGCACGGCGTCGGGCACGTAAACTACGGCTTGCGCGGCCTGGCCGGCCGGCACCGTGGCGATCACCGTGTTCGACAGAGTATCAATGGCCGCGAGCTCGTCGTTATTTTCCAAGCCTACATAAACGCGCGCGCCATCGCCTGACGGCCAGATGCCGTGTGGCAGCTTGCCGACCGGAATCGTTGCGACCTGGCTGAAGTCGTCGGTGCGAAAGACCTTTATCTCGTTGAGGCCGCCAATCGTAACGTAGGCGAATTGGCCATGCGCGTTGCGCACGATGTTGACGTGATTGCTGATCGGGCCGGTGTCGAGGGTCTTCAAAACCGTAAAGGGCGGCTTGGCATCGAACACCTGGGTCTTGCCGGTGTCCTTGAGCGTGAACCAAACCTGCGACCCGTCCGGCGTCGCGGCGATATTGGGGCAGAACGGACTGGCCTGAATTACCTTGCCGACAATCTCATGATCGGCAACGGACACCACATCGGTTTCTGGATTGAAAGACGAGCACACATATCCATACTTGCCATCGGGCGAGAAGATCGTCATGCCTGGACCGCTGGGCAATGTAATTCGCGTCTTCTCTTCGTATGTCGTGCCGTCGAGAACCGAGACATAGTTCTCGCCACGGACGGTGACCCAGACCTCTTTGCCATTGGGCGTGAAGAAGGCCTCATGCGGCGAACGGCCGACATAGGTGACGTGCTTGACGGCATTAGTCGCCGTGTCGATGAAGGTGACTGAATTTGATCCGATCGAAACGACGGCGAGCGTGTGATGATCGGGCGAAAAGCCCATGCCGTGGACCAACAATTGCCCGGTGTAGAGGGGACTGAGGTTCGCCGGTAGCGGTTGCCCTAGCCGAATGACGCCGAGCAGCTTGTTGTCAGCGGGATCGATGACTGAGACCGTGTTGGAAAACTGTTCGGCGGCGTAGACACGGTCACGATGGCTGATTGGGATATCGGGCGCAGAAGCCAACCCCGGAGCCTGTCCGGCCCGCGCAGCGGGGCCGATCAAAGCAACAGCGCTGCTTAGGAGTGCGGCAGTAAGCAGATGGCGCATCGCATCCCTCCTATGGCTGATCCATCACGGATTCGAGATTTGTTTTGAAGCTATCGCAGATAAGCTCGCGGGCTGATCAGGCGCGGCAGTCATTGGCGGCAGCGGCTCACCCAAAGCCAATCGCATCGCCGCAATTTCCTGCTGCTGTGTAACGATAATCTCTTGCGCCAACCGTCGCAGCGGTTCGTTATGGCCGTGGCGAAGCAGTGCCTGCGCCATATCGATCGCTCCTTGGTGATGTGCAACCATCATCTCTACGAAATCGTGGTCCACGTCGCCGGAAGGCTGAACCGTCATGCCGGTCAGCATTTTGCCCATCGCGGCATCGTTTTCGGTGAGGAACGGAGCCTCCGCAGCCGGACCCAATGCGGCTAGTCCGCACAGCGGAATAAGAGCCACGGCCGTTGGCTTTCGTATCAGCGCCAATGCGAGAAATGTGCTTCCCGCGAGAAGCAAAATCATCGGTCCGAGCCAGCGCCGCCAGGGATCGGCCAACGGGTCCCGGTCTTGGTTTGCCGCGGCAGGAGGTGGAATTCCGCCTCGCATCGACATTTTGCCCCCGATCGCTCTAGAGCCACCTCGACGGCTCGTCCGTTTATACCCGCTCTTGCCGGGCGCTTGTGCAGGTTTTGCGGTGCAACGCGGCCCAGCGTTGCCGGTTCCAATGCACGCGCAAATTATTTTTCGAGGGGCCGCGGCATGTCCGCTTACCCTTAAAGGCAGGCTATGGCTCCGGATTTATGAGTCCACGCCGTAGCTCTCAGTCCTTCAGAGCTTCTTTCAGCGTTTGCCGCGGCTTGCCCATCAGGATGGGCTGAAAGAAAGCCGCGGCGGCCATCGTCGTCATCAGCGAGATCGCCAACAGCTTGCCCATGCTCGACGTGCCGGGATGGCTGGAGAACCACAGGCTGCCGAACGCGGTCGCGGTGGTGCAGGCGCTGAAGGTCACGGCGCGCGTCAGCACTGATTGCAACAGGTTGGTCTGCCCCTCGCGCCAGGCCATGATGTAATAGATCTTGAACGCCACGCCGACGCCGAGCAACAGCGGCAGCGCGATGATGTTGGCGAAATTCAGCGGCATGCCGATCAACACGCAGATTTCCAGCGTGACGACGCCGGCCATCAGCAAGGGGATCAGCGTCAGCAGCACATCGCTGATCCGCCGCAATGTGATGAACAGAATGATCGAGATCGATAAGAGCGCGCAGGCGCCGGCGACGATGAAGGCGGTGACAACCGTACGCCGCGCCTCGAGGATCGAAATCGGCCCTTCGGTCGCGTCCGGCGCGACGGCCTGCACGGCGCGGGCAAAGGCGCGCAACACCTCGTTGTTGTTCGGATCGCCCTTCGGTGCCACGTCGATACGCGCCTGGCCGTCGGGCGTGACCCAGTCGCGGGCCAGCGCCGGCGGCAGATTTTCGCGAGTGATCGCCTGCGCCTTCAACAGATCGCGCAAATCATCGAGCGTCGTCTTCAGCGGCTGCACGAACACCGCCTCGGCGCGCTGCCGCACCGACGGATCGGCCTTGGCGAGCGCGGTCATGGCGGCGGCGAGGCGCTTGGCCGCAACCGCGCCGGTGCCGGTGCCGTCGCCGGCCAGCCGGTTGAGCGCATCGACCGTGGAATTGATCATGCTGACGGTCTGCGCGTCGGACGTCGGCGCCGCCGCTGCCGTCGGATTAAGCGCGGGATTGAGCGTCTTGGCGGCGTCCGCGATCACCGCCAGCTTTTTGCTCTGCTGGTCCGGGATGAAAGTCGACAGCGTCGTCACCCGCTCCACCTGCGGCAGCGCCCGCAGCTTGGCGGCCAAGGCGTCGGCTTGGCCCAGCGTCGGCTGCAATACTCCGATGTCGTTGGCGCCGCTTTCCGGATCGTTCTTGAGCTCGAGAAAAGTCGCGACCGACTCAGTGTTTTTGTTGCGCAAATTCATCGGATTGAAATCGAACTGCAGGTGATAGAGCAGCGGCAGTCCGGCGGCGACCGTCAACAGCGTCACGATCAGGATCGGCATGCGGTGCCGTTCCAGGAAAGCGTCGACCGGCGCCAGCGCCGCGTAACCAAGGTGGTGCGGCTCGCTCGGCGGCTTGAGCCGGCTCAGCAAAGCGGGCAGCAGCGTGATGCTGGTGAAGTATGCGACCAACATGCCGACGCCGGCAATGAGGCCGAGCTCCGACACGCCCTTGTAATCGGTCGGCAGGAACGACAGGAAGCCGGCGGCGGTGGCCAGCGCCGCAAGCGTCAGCGGCGCGCCGGCGCGGCGGCCCGAATACAGCAACGCCTCGTGCAGGTCGTCGACCTCGTGCCGCTCGGCGCGATAGCGCACGCTGAACTGCAATCCGAAATCGACGCCCAGGCCGACGAACAGCACCGCGAAATACACCGATATGAGGTTGAGCGTGCCGACCATCAGCATGCCGAGCGCCGCCGTGACCGCAAGGCCGACGACGAGGCAGACGAACACGGCAAAGATGATGCGGAACCAGCGCAGCGCCAGCCACAGAATGAACAGCACGATGGCAATGGTGACGGTGGCGTTCAGCCCGGCATTCTCCTTGATGGTGCCGAATTCCTCGTCGGCCATCGGCACCGGGCCGGTCAGGCGCAGATTGGCCTGGTAGTTGCCGGCGAAATTGAGATCGGCGGCAGCCTTGCGAATGGCATCGGTCGCCTTCAAGCCAGGCTCGAGCTCCGAATAGTCGAGCACGCCCTGAATGTTGACAAACTTTCGCAGCTCGCCGGGCGTCGCGGCGCGGCCTTGGACCATGTCGCGCCAGGAAAAGGTTGCCGGCTGCCCGGCGTTGACCTTCTCGATGGCGTCGGCGCCGAGCGTCATCGGCCAGGTCATGGCGTCGAGCGTGATGCGGCCGCCCTGCACGCCGAGCAGTCCGAATTGCAGTGCCTGGATCACGCCGCGCAGGCTCGAATCGCCGGCCAGCACCTGCACCAAGCGCTGCGCCTGGGTCAGATTCTTCAGTTGCGGCCCGAGCTGATCCATCGACTCGAAGAGAAAACCGTTCTGCGCGAAGAACGCGCCGCCTTGCGGCTGCTGGATGGAACGGAACAGATCCTTCTGCTGCGACAGCCGCTCGGTCAATGCATCGCTCGCCTTGGCGACCAGTTCCGGCGTCGGCGCTTCGATCACCGCGACGATCAGTTCGTATTGCGGGAACGCGCTCTCGAACTTTAGCTCACGCTGCCGCCACGGCATCTGGGTGGAGATCAGCTTGTTGATGTCGGTGGTCATGGAAAAATGCGTCGCCGCATACCACGACGACGCGACCGTCAGCAGCAGCGCCACGGCGATGACCGGCCACGCGTAGTGCACGCAGAAATCGATCGCGCGGACGACAAGAGCAGTAATTGTCTTCATGGGTTTTAAGCGGAATGCGATGGTCAGGGACGGAATGGTCGGCGGGTTTAACCGGCCTTTGAGGCGTCAAGAGAAAGGCAAAATGGAGGCACTAGGTTCCTCGTCCTGCGTTGGCACTGTCCATCGGCGACAAACCGGGCATCCATGCGACATCCGTCGCCCGACAGCGACCCTAGATGGCCTGAAATGCCGCAAAAGTGAAATCGGGTATATTTTCCTATCTCCGTGCGTGTGCCGATCCCACCCTTGATGTTCACGTTTCCGGTGGCTGTCGGCGCCGCGCCCTGGACAAGGGGTGCATTTCCCCCCATTGGTGTCCTAAGTTACGGTCATCGTTGGATGGCTGTCCGGCTGGGGTTGATTGTCACGGAGTCTTTGCCGAAATATCCCGGGTATTGACGACGTAGACTGGACCACAAAGACGGTGGTCGAGCACCGTTGCGGCGCGTGGCCGCAGACCGACAATCGTAAACCGGCCTCGGGCCGGGAGGTAATTTGAACGATGAAAGTGATCCTTGCTCAGCCCCGCGGTTTCTGTGCCGGTGTCGTGCGCGCCATCGAGATCGTCGAACGCGCGCTGCAGAAATACGGCCCACCGGTCTATGTGCGCCATGAGATCGTGCACAACAAACACGTGGTCGAGAGCCTCAAGGCCAAGGGCGCCCGCTTCGTCGAGGATCTGTCCGAAGTGCCGCCGAACGCGGTGACGATTTTCAGCGCCCATGGCGTAGCGAAAAGCGTCGAGGAGGAAGCGGCGTCGCGCCAGCTTCCGGTGCTGAACGCGACCTGCCCGCTGGTCACCAAGGTGCATAACCAGGGCAAGCGCTATGTCGGCCAGGGCCGCCGGCTGATCCTCATCGGCCATGCCGGCCATCCCGAGGTCGAAGGCACCATGGGCCAGATCGCCGAGCCGGTGACTTTGGTGCAGACCGAGACCGACGTCGCTTCGCTCGACATCCCGGCCGACACGCCGGTCGCCTATGTGACGCAGACCACCCTCAGCGTCGACGACACCCGCGGCATTATCGCGGCGCTGCACGAGCGCTTTACCGACATCGTCGGCCCGGAAACCCGCGACATCTGTTACGCGACACAGAACCGGCAGACCGCGGTGCGTGAACTATCCAAGCTGGTCGACGTTATCCTGGTGGTCGGCGCCAAGAACAGTTCCAATTCCAACCGGCTGCGCGAAATCGGCGAAGAAGCCGGCACGCCGAGTTATCTGATCGCCGACGGCAGCGAGGTGGAACCGGATTGGTTCCGCGACGCCAAGGTCGTCGGCATTACCGCGGGCGCCTCCGCGCCCGAAGTGCTGGTGGAGGACGTTATCGACGCGCTGCGCCGCCTCGGCCCGGTGGATGTCAGCGAATTGACCGGCCGCCAGGAGACCATCGAGTTCCGCTTGCCGCCCGAACTGACCGACGGCATCAATGTCGGCCGCCGGGCGACGGCAAAAGTCTAAATCGTAAGGCGTTACGCCAAAAGAAACGGAAGCACCGAAGGGGATTGTTGTTGTGACTGTATCGTTACGCCAAATGACGGCGGTGGGTTCGTATATCCTGCGTCAGCGTGTCAAAGGCCGCAAACGTTATCCGCTGGTGCTGATGCTGGAACCGCTGTTCCGCTGCAATCTCGCCTGCGTCGGTTGCGGCAAGATCGACTATCCCGACGCCATCCTCAACAAGCGCCTGTCGGTGCAGGAATGCCTCGACGCGGTCGACGAATGCGGCGCGCCGATGGTCGCCATTCCGGGCGGCGAGCCGCTGATCCACAAGGAGATCGGCGAAATCGTCAAGGGCATCGTCAAGCGCAAGAAATTCGTCTCGCTGTGCACCAATGCGCTGCTTCTGGAAAAGAAGCTGCACCTGTTCGAGCCGTCGCCTTATTTGTTCTTCTCGGTGCATCTCGACGGCCTGAAAGCGCATCACGACAAGTCGGTGTGCATGGACGGCGGCTTCGACAAGGCCGTAAGCGCGATCAAGGCCGCCAAGGCCAAGGGTTTTGCCGTCAACGTCAACTGCACGGTGTTCGACGGCCATCCGGCCGAAGACATCGCCGCCTTCCTCGATCTCACCGAACAGCTCGGCGTCGGCGTCTCGATCTCGCCCGGCTACGCCTATGAGCGGGCGCCCGACCAGGAGCACTTCCTGTCGCGGCGCAAGACCAAGGAACTGTTCCGCAACGTCTTCGCGCTCGGCAAAAGCAAGAACTGGAATCTCACCCATTCCGGCATGTTCTTGGACTTCCTCGCCGGCAATCAGGAATTCCACTGCACGCCCTGGGGCATGCCGACGCGCAATATCTTCGGCTGGCAGAAGCCGTGCTACCTGCTCGGCGAAGGCTACGCCAAGACGTTCACGGAATTGATGGAGACCACAGACTGGGACGCCTACGGCACCGGCCGCTACGAAAAATGCGCCAACTGCATGGCGCATTGCGGCTACGAGCCCACCGCGGCCGACGCCATGATGAAGCATCCGCTCAAGGCATTGGCGGTCGCCTGGCGCGGTATCAAGACCAAGGGCCCGATGGCGCCGGAAATCCCGATGGAGAACCAGCGCCCGGCGCAATACGTCTTCGACAGCAACGTGCAGCTGACCGTGTCGCAAATGCGCGCCAACGAGGCGCGCGAGAAGGCGGCGAAGGCGGCGCAAACGTCGGCGAGCGCGGCGTAGCGAGTCCGCAAACCGAAAAGGCCCCGGTGTCGAGCCGGGGCCTTTGTATCGTCGTCAGACTAGACGGTTTTTAGAAGTGCCAGTCGACGCCGCCGCGCGCGATATTATAGTTGTTGTGAACGGTCGACGTCAGCGAACTGGTGTTGGGACCGTAAGTATATACGATCGTCGAGTTGGTGCTGCCCAGATCGGCATAGAGATACTCGGCCTTAATGCTCCAGTGCGGGGCGACCATCCACTCAGCACCCAGGCCAATCACAATGCCGGCCCGCGTAGCCGTATTGGCGCTGGTCGTGGAGGGCTCCGTCGAAGTAGACGGGCCGCATGTCGGGCAAATAAACGAATTGCCGGTCTTGACCTCGCCAACGGCAACGCCGCCCGTGAAGTAAATCAAGAAATCCGGCGACACCGTCACGCCCAATCGGCCGCGGAAAGTGGAAAGCCAGTCGAGCTGATGGGTATACGTCGTCGTGAACGGCGCAGAAGCGCCGCTGCCTGGAAAGACCAGATTGATGGTGTTTTTGTCGCTGACGCCGTCAAAGTCGGCCTCGAGACCGACGACCATGATGCCGGTCTGCCAATTGTAGCCAATCTGTCCACCGCCGATGAAACCGTTCATATTGTTGTTGGTGACCGTCCCCGGGATAGCCGCGGTCGCGAGAGCATTTCCCAAACCGCCGCCGTCCGTGTCGGATCCGGTGTTCCTGAAACTGGCGTCAGACGGACCGACCCAGCCGGCATTGACACCGATATACCAGCCGCACCAGACGCAGAGCGGCGCCGGCAGCGGCGCCGCCTTGACTGGCATATCGGCAGCCAGAGCAGGCGTCCCGATCAAGGCGGCAAACGCTGCCATAGCGACGAGAATCTTTTTCATCTGAAGCCCCCAAAGTCCGGTTTTCACAACAAGGCTGAGTGAAAATCTAACATGCCAAAGACATTGAGGCTGTGACTTCTCCGCTACAGTGGATGGGATTAGGCATTACAAAAAAGTATTCAATCTCGCCGCCGAAGTAACCTGATGCTAAAAACATTTGCCGGCTGATCGTTTTCTGGTCGAACTGTGATGAGTTGATGTGCTCCTGGCCAGCCGCGCCGCCGACTACATCCCGAACGTCACCGCCCGCCCATTGCCGCTCTTGAGATTGCGGTAGCGCGCCAGCGCCCAGAGCGGGAAGAATTTCGCATAGCCGTGGTAGCGCAGATAGAACACGCGGGGAAAACCGGTCGCGGTGTAGCGCGGCTCGTTCCAAAAACCGTCGGCGCCCTGATTCGCGGTGAGATAGGCGATGCCGCGCGCCACCGCCGGATGATCGACGTCGCCTGAGGCCATCAGGCCGAGCAGCGCCCAGGCGGTCTGTGACGCGGTCGACGGCGCGCGCTCGTAGCCTTTGTAGTCGAGCTTGTAGCTCGCGCCGTCCTCGCCCCAGCCGCCGTCGTCGTTCTGGATGGCGATGAGCCAGTTCGCCGCCCGGCGCATTTCCGACGCGGCGTGATCGACGCCAGCGGCGTTGAGCGCGCTTAAGACCGACCAGGTGCCGTAGATGTAATTCATGCCCCAGCGGCCGTACCAGCTGCCTTCCGCGAGTTGAGTGCGGCGCAGATAATCGATGGCGCGCCGAACCGCGTCGCTGTTCGCCGCGGTGTCGCCGAATTGCGCCAGCATCGATACGCAGCGCGCGGTGACATCCTCGGTCGGCGGATCGAGCAGCGCGCCGTGATCGGCGAATGGGATGTTGTTGAGATAATAAAATTCATTGTCGGCGTCGAATGCGCCCCAGGCGCCGTTCGCGCTCTGCATGCCCAAGATCCATTCCTTGGCGCGCACCAGTGAAGCATCAAAATCTTTGCCGCCGGACAGGTTCTGCACCCGGTCCATTGCCATGGCGACGACGGCAGTATCGTCGACGTCTGGGTAATGCGGATTGGCATATTGGAACGCCCAGCCGCCGGGCCGCAGATCGGGCCGCCGCGCGATCCAGTCGCCGCGCACGTCGAGGATTTGTTTCGGGATGAGCCAGTCGAGGCCGCGCTTGGCCTCGGCCGTCGCTCGCTCGCCGCCGACTTCCAACAGCGCGTGGCAAACCAGGCCGGTATCCCAGATCGGCGAGACGCAGGGCTGGCAATAGGCCTCGTGCTCGTGCACGGCGAGAAGTTTTTCGATTGAATTGCGGGCGATGGCGCGCTGCGGATGGTTTTCCGGATAGCCAAGCACGTCGAACATCATCACGCTGTTGGCCATGGCCGGAAAAATCGCGCCCAGCCCATCCTCGCCATTGAGCCGCTCGGTCACCCAGGCCACCGCGCTGTCGAAGGCGCGCTGCCGCGAAGATTTGGGAAAGTACGGCTCGGTGGCGCGCAAGACATTATCGACGCCGCGGAAGAACCAGAACCACGACGCTTTCTGTTGCGGCGCCTTCGGTGTCGGCCCGATGGTCTGCGGCGGCTCGAGAAACAGCTCGTCGATGCGCACGCCTTTGGCGTTGCGCGCCTGCGGCTTCTTCGCCATCAGCACCAACAGCGGCACGATGACGGTGCGGCTCCAATACGAGATCTTGTCGAGGTGGAACGGAAACCATTTCGGCAACAGCATGATCTCGATCGGCATCACCGGCACCGCGCGCCAGGGAATGAAGCCGAACAAAGCCAGCATGATGCGGGTGAAGACATTGGCGCGCGCCGCGCCGCCGCGGGTCAGCACCGCCTCGCGGGCGCGGCGCATGTGATCGGCGTCGATGGCATCGCCGATCATCTTCAGCGCGAAATAGGCCTTCACGGTGGCGCTGACGTCGAGATCGCCGTCGGCGAACAGCGGCCAGCCGCCGTGGGCGCCCTGGATGCGGCGCAGATAGACGGCGATTTTTTGTTCGAGCGCGGCATCGACGGGCTCGCCCAGATAGTGCCGCAGCAGCACATATTCGGCCGGAATGGTGGCATCGGCTTCGAGCTCGAACACCCAATGGCCGTCGGGGCGCTGACGCGCAAGCAGCGCCTGCGTCGCGCTGTCGATGCTGTGTGCGAGCTTGTCGTCCATCATGGCAGCCTGGCAATAAGGTCGGCGGCGCGGTTGCCGGAGCGGATCGCGCCCTCGATTGTTGCCGGCAGGCCGGTGTCGGTCCAATCGCCGGCCAGCACGAGATTGCGCCAGCGGGTTGCGGCGCCGGGACGCTTGGCGTCTTGCGCCGGGGTCGCGGCGAAGGTGGCGCGGCGCTCGCGCACGATCTGCCACGGCGGCAATTCCGCCGGCAGCCCGGTCGCGCTGGCGACCTCGCTCCAGATCGTCTTCGCCAGCACGTCGCGCGCGCCGTCGACCAGACGATCGCCGGCGCTGATGGTGACCGAGACGCGGCCGGGAAAAGCAAAAATCCACTCCACCGTGCCGTTGAGGACGCCGAGGATCGGCGGCAGATCGGGCGGCGGCGCGATGCGGAAATGCGCATTGACGATGGCGCGGAATTCGGTCGGCACGGTGAGGTTTTCCACCAGCGGCGCCGCCACATAGGGCGGCACCGCGAGAATGACGGCATCGTTGGCCGCGAGCGCGATGGTCTCGCCGCCGAAATCTAGTGCCTCGACATGATCGCCAGCAAAACGCAGCGCGCGTAACTGATGCTCAAGCCGCAGCACCGCACCGCGTTGCTGCAGATGCGACAACGCCGGCTCGATCAGCGTCGCGCCAAGGCCGTCGCGGGCGATCAGCGGCCGGCAGGCGCGACCTCCCGCAGCGAGCGTCTCGCGGATCACGGCGGAGGCGAGCCGCGCCGCGCCAAGCGGTGGATCGATGTTGAGCGCCGCAAGCAGAAGCGGCTCGACCAGGCGCTTATAGAGCACGCCGTCGCAGGCGATGACGTCACCGACCGCTTGGCCAGGAGCGGCACGCAGCAGCCGCACCAGCGGCAGATAATCGAGCGCCCGCGTTCCCGGCACGCGCCGCTTGGCATCGAAAATCCACCACGGCAGCCGGCCGTCGTTGAAGCGCAGCGTCCACCGCTCGCCGCTCGCCAGATCGACGAAGGAGAATTCGGCATGGGCCGGACCGACCAGCCGGTCCGCGGCGCCGATGTCGCGCAGATAAGCCAGCGCGGCACGGTTGCCTGAAAGCAAAAGATGATTGCCGTTGTCGATGGTCATGCCGATCGTGGCATCGTGATAGGAGCGGCAGCGGCCGCCGGCAAAAGCCGTCGCCTCGTGCACGACGACGCGGGTGCCGCGCTGCGTCAGCTTCAGCGCGGCGGACAGACCGGCAAGGCCGGCGCCGATGATGTGGATGGTTCCGTTCATCACAAATTTTGCATCACACGAGATTGCGCAGCACGATGAAAAGGAGCCGCAGTTTTGAATGGCGCACCGGCTTACGCGGCGGCGCAAAGCCACGTGCGACCAGCTTGTCGAGAATGGCGCGATAGGCGTCGCCCATGATCCGCGGCGCCCGTACCGTACGGCGCGGTGATCGCGCCATGATCGCGCGCGCTTCCCGGAAATGCTCGCGGGCCAGCGTCACCACAGGATCGCAAGCGGCGCCAAGCATCGGATTGGCCAGCACCGTGGCCGGATCGGTGCTGATGATACCGGCATCACGCAACGCTTCGCGCGGCAGATAGAGCCGGCCCATGGCGGCGTCTTCGTCGAGATCGCGCAAAATGTTGGTGAGCTGCAGCGCGCAGCCCAAATGATGGGCGAGCGCCAGCCCGGCATCGGGCGCCATGCCGAACACCCGCACCGAGAGACGCCCGACGGCGCAAGCGACGCGGTCGCAATAAAGGTCGAGCGTCGCCTGGTCGGGCGCGCGGATATCGGCCTCCACATCCATGGCCATGCCGTCGATGACGGCAATGAAATCCTCGCGCTTGAGATTGAATTGCTTCACCGCTTGCGCGAGACCCGCCAAGTGTTGCGGCGGCGAACCAGCGTAGATCGCATCGACGTCGGCGCGCCAGGCTTGCAACTGCTCGCGCCGCGGCTCGCGGGGGCCGGGATCGTCGGCGATGTCGTCGACCGCGCGGCAGAACGAATAGATTTCGAACATCGCCTCGCGCTCGGCGCGCGGCAGGATGCGCATGCCGCGATAGAACGAGCTGCCGCGCGCGGCGGCTTGGGACGACTGACTCACCTACACACCTCGCGGCTTTTGCGAGGCGGCGGAAAAGCGCCGGCCGAGCCGACGCGATGTCCCGCGCAAGATGCCGGCGATGGTGCAGCCGGCGACGGCGGGCACGGACAGATGCACGCGATCGCGCAATGGATCGCGCGTCATAAGAATGCGCGTCAAGCGATGCGCAAGGGTATTGATGACCGAGACTTCGAGGCCAAGCCGCCAGTCGTTGATCAGGACCGGAAAGTCGTCGCTTTCGCACAGCAATCGCTCGGTGTGCCCGGCAAGCCTGTGCAAACATATCAGCAGCGCCGGCGATGCTTGCGGCGCGTCGAGCGCTTCGACCGTCGTGCCGCAGTCAGCGAGCGCGTCCTGCGGAATGTAGACCCGGTCAAGATTGCGATAGTCCTCCTGGCAATCCTGCAAATGATTGATGATCTGCAGCGCGGCGCACAGCGCGTCATTGGCCGGCCAGCAGTCGCGGCTTTCGCCGTGGACGTCGCAGACGAAGCGGCCGACCGGCATCGCCGACAGCGCGCAATAGCCGATCAGATCGTCCCAATCGCGATAGCGCAGCTTTGTGACGTCGAGCTTGAACGCGGCGAGCAAATCCTGCGCATGCTTCGGCGAGAGATTGTGGGCGGTCAGCTCGGCGCGAAGCCGCACCGCGACCGCGTCGCTGTCGTCCTTGCCGGTGAGCCCGGCATCGAGGCGATCGAGCAGCGCCAATTTTTCGGCCGCCGGCAGCGTCGCGTGGTCAGCGATGTCGTCGGCCGTGCGCACGAAATTGTAGAACGCCAGGATCGGCCCGCGATGGCGCTGAGCAATGAGCCAGGACGCCACCGGGAAATTCTCATCCCGGTGACCCTTGCCCGATCGTAATGCGCTCGCGTCATTCATCGCAGTTCCGAAACATTGGACTCTGAAACATTAGCTTGGGCGCGGCCCTTCCACATGCCGCCGCGCCCGCGGGCATGCTGATAGGCGGAATCAAGCGTGAACGCCATATAGATGGCCGCGATGGCCGGCAGCGCCAGCCCCCACAGCGCCGACATGCGATAAAGCCGCAATGTCGGCCGGAACGCGAAGGCCATCATCAGCCAGGTGACCAGGCCGAGATATTGCGCCAGGCCGTCGGCGAACAACGTCAGCGCCACGGGCGCGAGATACGTCAGCGCCAAGCCAAGAACGGTTCCCGCCAACAACAGCGGCGAATAGCGCAGTTGCGCATAAGCGGTGCGCGCCACCATGCGGCGGATATCGGCGATCGCCGGATAGGCGCGGATGCTGTGGACGCGCTCGGTCAGGCCGAGCCAGATCGGGCCAAAGCTTTTGAGATTTTTTCCGAGCGCGCAATCGTCGATCAAGGCGTCACGGATCGCCGCCATGCCGCCGGCCTGCCGCAACACATCGCGCCGCACCAGCATGCAGCCGCCGGCGGCGCCCGCCGTGGCGCGCTTGGGATCGTTGACCCAGGCGAACGGGTAAAGCATCTGAAAGAAGAAAATGAAGGCCGGGATGAATAGCCGCTCGGCGAAGCTTTCGCAACGCAGCTTCACCATCAGCGAGGTGAGAACGAGGCGGCCCGCTTGCGCGCGGGCAACGAGGCTCGTCAGCACATCCGGCTCATAGACAATGTCGGCGTCGGTGAAGAGCAGGTAGTCGGGCTTGAGCGGCATGGTCTCGGCAAGCTCGACGCCTTGCTGCTGCGCCCACAACTTGCCGGTCCACCCCGCCGGCAGCGCGCGCCCCGCCACGACGGTGAGACGATCGGCGGCGCCGAGCGCGGCCGCGGCGTCGCGCGCGACAAGCGCCGTGCCGTCGCGGCTCTGGTCGTCGACCAGGACCACGTGGAGCGTGCCCGGATAATTCTGCCGGATCAGCGAGGCGATGGTCTCGCCCACGCAGGCGGCCTCGTCGCGCGCCGGAATAATGGCGGCGATGGCCGGCCATGGACCGGTCCACGCCGGGCCGTCATCATCGCGCTCGGCCGCCAGCCAGAATCCGCCCCGCGCCGCGAGCAGATACAGCCAGATCGCCAGCACCATTGACGCTATGAGGTCGTTGGCCACAGATAGCCCTTCCCGATCGGACCCATCGTTATCCCGTAAATGTAGGACCAAATATAGGACCCGGCAGGGTCGCGAAACCGCCGGTTTTTGACGCAATGAACGACAAAAACAGCCCCTTTCTCTCGCGCCTCGATGCGGTGGCCGCCGATATCGAGGTTTTGCTCGATAAGCTTCTGGCGGCGGCGCCGGTGGACGGCGAATTGAGCCGGCCGGCACGGCTGATCGAAGCCATGCGCTATTCGTGCCTCAATGGCGGCAAGCGGTTCCGGCCATTCCTGGTGGTGGAGAGCGCGGCGCTATTCGAAGTGCCGCGGCAGAACGCCTTGATGGCGGGCGCGGCGCTGGAATGCGTGCATTGCTACTCCTTGGTGCATGATGACCTGCCCGCCATGGACAATGACGACTTAAGGCGCGGCCAGCCGACGGCGCACAAGAAATTCGACGAGGCGACCGCGATTTTGGCCGGCGACGGTCTGCTCACCTTTGCCTTCGATATTCTGTCGCGGCGCGAGACCCACGCCGATCCGGGCGTGCGCATCGAGCTGGTCATGGCACTGGCGCGCGCTTCCGGCGTCGGCGGCATGGCCGGCGGCCAGATGCTCGATCTCGCCGCCGAAGGCCGCTTCGTGCAAAACCGCGCCGCGCTTGAGTTCAGCGAAAAAGACGTGCGCACCTTGCAGGCGATGAAGACCGGCGCGCTGCTGCGCTTCGCCTGCCAGGCCGGCGGCATTTTGGCCGCGGCAACGCCTGAGCAGCGCGCGGCGCTGGAGCGTTATGGCAGCGCGGTCGGCCAGGCGTTCCAGATCGCCGACGATCTATTGGATCTCGAAGGCGATCCGGCGCTGGTCGGCAAACAGACCGGCAAGGACGCCGCCGCTGGCAAGGCCACCCTGGTGAGCGTGCTGGGCGTGCCGGTGGCCAAGGCGCGATTGAAGGAGCTGGTCACCGAGGCCGAGCAGGCGCTGGCGCCGTTCGGATCGTCAGCCGCAATTCTGATCGAAGGGGCAAAATTCGTCGCCGACCGGCATGCCTGATCCAAAACCATGACAAATGCGTAACCGTGGATAGGCTTTGGGCGGGCATTGCGGCGCCAGGCGGGGCTTTCTAGGCTCATATGCGACATCCACTGCAGCCCCAAAAGAACTCGGACCCGATTGATCTTGGCGAACGACGGCCCTATTTGCTGACCGTCTTGGGACGTGGTTGTTTGGGCCATCGTGTTTTGCGAACGGGACCGAACGGGACCCGAACCTTCCGTTGCTTTCGGGATACCCAATACGACATGGCAAACATGGCACGATGGTATGCTTATACGGCCGCTGCGCTCCTTGCGGTGCCGTTGCTTGTGCCGACGCCGCTCGCGGCCCAACCCGCGGCCGACCAATATCGCAGCGCACCTGCCCATAAAGCACCTGCCCACAAAAGCGCACCGGCCAAGCCGCCGGCGGCGCAACCCCAGGCCAAGCAACCGCCGCCGCGCATCCCGTTCACGGCGGCCGACGAGGTCGCCGCGACAATTCCCGGCATGCCCGACGCGCGCTTCTGGGCGGATTCGGTGGCGGATTTCACCGCCGCCTTGCCGCCGCAGCCCGGGCCGTGGCTGGCGCTGTCGAGCGGCGGCGCCGACGGCGCGTTCGGCGCCGGCCTGCTGAACGGCTTGAGCGAATCCGGCCATCGGCCGGATTATGCGGTGGTGACCGGCGTGAGCACCGGCGCGCTGATGGCGCCGTTCATCTTTGCCGGGCCGCGCTATGACGACGCACTGCGCGCCGCCTATACCAAAATCACGGCGGCCGATGTCTTCGAAGTCGGCTCTACCGGCGAGAGTTTTGTCGATTCCTGGCCGTTGAAGGATCTGATCGCCAAACAGATCACGCCGGCGCTGCTCGCCGATGTGGCCGCAGCCCACAACAGCGGCCGGCGCCTGTTCGTCATCACCACCGATCTCGATGCCGAGCGCTCCGTGGTGTGGAACATGGGCGCCATCGCCGCCCATGCTGCCGACAAGAATGGCGGCGACGCCGCGCTCGCTCTGTTCCGCCGCGTATTGCTGGCCTCGAGCGCCATTCCCGGCGGCTTTCCGCCGGTGCTGATCGACGTCGAAGCCAACGGCAAAAAATTCCAGGAAATGCACGTCGACGGCGGCGTCGGCGGCCAGTTCTTTGTCGCCCCGGCCGCGGCAATGGCGGCGACCTCCGATTATCGCCTGCCGGCGACGGCGCTCTATGTCGTGATCAATACCGGGCTGCAGCCGGACTTTCAGATCGTCACGCGCTCGACACCGTCGATCCTCACCGCTACGGTCGGCGCCGCGGTGAAGGCCGATACCAGGCTGATGATCGATCGCGCGTATCTGGCGGCGAAGCGCAGCGGCGTCGATTTCAACATCGCCAGCATTCCGGCGGGCTTCAACGCGCCGAGCCGCGGCCCGTTCGATCCCGATTATATGACCGCTCTGTTCCAGCTCGGCGAAAACCTGGGCAAGAGCGCAACGCCGTTTGCCAATGAACCGCCGGCCTATCCAGGCCGACCAACAGCACAACCTACCGACCCTGCAAAAACCGGAGCGAACTGATGAGGAAGCTAGGGGGCGTCGTTACCGCAGCCGCAATCGCCGCTGCGCTTGTTGCAGCCATCCCGCTCGTCGCGCGAGCAGCCGATAACCATGACGGCTCATGGAGTGTGACGATCTACACCCAGTACGGCACTTGCCCGAGCTCGCTGCGCTACGGCGTGCGCGTGGCGCGAGGCCGCGTCTACGGCGACGATCAAAGCTACCGGGTCAATGGCTCCGTGGCGCCGAACGGTGCGACCCGCGTGACGGTGTCCGAGAAAGGCCAATCCGCCAGCGGCACCGGCCGATTGTCCGGAAACGCGGGGTCGGGACGCTGGCGCACCAGCACCGGCCAATGCGCCGGCCAGTGGATCGCGGAGCGCCGCGGCGGCGACTAGACGGCGCATCCCTATCGGTTGGGGCGGCGAAGCGCGGCTTTCCGCGCATGGCGAGCTGTGGCCTCGGCTTGCTAGGATGGCGGCAAGCCGCGCCGGCGCGCGGCCGGCGGCAATCGATATCGGGGCGGTAACGTCATGGCGTGGGCAAACAAAAATTCGGCAAAGGCGGTTGCCGCGGCGGCAGTGCTCCTGGTCGCGGCCGCGACGACGGCCGCGAGCGCCGACGAAACCACCGTGCGTCTCGGCGTCGTGCGCTCGATCACGTCGGGCGTGACCGCTTGGTCGAGCGCGCGCGGTTACTTCAAAGATTTCGGCATCAAGCTCGACTCATCCGATCTCGACACTTCGGCGAACTCGATCGCGCTGTTGTCGCAGAATCAGCTCGACGTCATCGAGGGCGGCATTGCCGCGGGCTATTTCAACGGGTTGGAGAAAGATCTGCCGATCACCATGGTGATGGACCGCGTCTCGACGCCCATCGGCCACAATCTGATGCTGCGGCCCGACCTGAAGGACCAGATCACCGATCCGAAACAGCTCAAGGGCAAGGTGATCGCCACCAACGGCAACGGTTCCGTTTCGACTTACGAGATCGGCAAGCTGCTCGCACTCGGCGGGCTGACCATCAATGACGTCGATCTGAAAGTCTTGCCGTTCCCGCAATACGCGCTCGCGTTCGCCAACAAGGCAATCGACGCCGGGCTGGTCATTCCGCCGTTCGGCACGCAGTACATCAAAGACAACATCGCGGTGCCGTTCCTGTCCTCCGACGAGCTGGTTAAGCCGACGCCGATGACCATCGCCGTGGTCATGATCAATACCGACTGGGCGAAGAAAAATCCCGAACTGGTGCGCAACTATTTCGTCGCCTATCTGCGCGGCGTGCGCGACTATTGCCAGGCCTATCACGGCGGCTCGATCCGCGCCGATTTCATCGATCTCGTCGTCAAATCCGGGATCGAGCGCCGCCCCGAAATCCTCAACGATCAGAAAGCATGGCCGGCGCGTAGTCCCAACGGCAAGATCAACACCTTAAGCATGATGGACATGCAGGCCTGGTACACCGCGAACAAAATGTCGACCGCGAATTTTCCGGCCGACCGCGTGGTCGATTCGTCCTATGCGGATTATGCGGTGAAGACGCTCGGCCCGTTCGAGCTCGAGAACAAGGCCAGCACGCTGCCAGGGTGCCGGTGATCAAAACAGGCATCCCCACCTTGCCGTTTCGCTTTAAGGTCGATTGCGCTGGATCAAAGGCATTCCCGCAGGTTGCGATAGACTGAAACTCCATCGCCACCCAAAGGAGCGGAGGCCAAGATGCTATCGCATTCCGTCAAGCTCTTGATCTGCGCGCTCAGTCTCGCCGTCATGGCGGCGTCGAGCGCGGAAGCGGCAAAAAAAGTGAATAAGCCGGCCGCACCGCACGTCACCGCCGGCAGTGCGGTGCCGTGCCGCGGCGCCAACCTGTTTCAATGCGGCCCGCTCTACAATGGCAACGATTACCTCGGCGACGATCCCGATCCGTTCATCCGCCTGATGATCCAGCGCGACCTTGGGGCGAGATACGGTGGGGGCCCGTGAGGCCTAGCCGGTCTTGCGCGCCGCCACGTTGGCGTTCCACCATGGGCAGACGTCGGCGGCGCGCCGGTAATTGCCGTCCATCACGTTGACCGGCTCGCGGCCGCCGGCTTCGGCGACGCTGACGCGCAGATTGCGCGCTTCCTCGCGGCCTTCGGGCGTCAGCCACATGCGGTCGTGGCCCCACAGGCTCGGGCCTTCGGTGCGCTCGTGCGGCGTCCAGGTGCCGGTATCGATGGTGCGGCCGCCCCAGCCGTATTCGACCAAAAATTTCGACGGCGACCACGAATAGAACGAGGTGACGTGATCGTTGACGTGCCGGCCGAGCGTGGTGCCGATCAATTCCGGCTTGCGCAGCAACAGATCGTAAGCCTGGCCGACGTCGTCGAGATAGCAGACCTCGAACATCAGATGATGGATGCCGTTCTTGCCGGTGTCGATGAAGGCCAGGCTGTGGTGGCGCGGATTGATGTGGAAGAAATATGCCTTGAACGGCTTGAGAATGTAGTCGGTCGGCTTGAAATTGAGGATCTCGGTATAGAACGGCAAAACCTCTTCGAGGCGCTCCGCGGTGAGCACGGCGTGGCCCATGCCGAGCGGGCCGGTGCGGTAGCCGGAGATCGAGCGGCCGGGCTTGAACGGATCGGTCGCGGTCTCGGCGCCATGAAACGCTTCGAGCCGGTTGCCGATCGGATCGGCGAACACGATCAAATCCTTGACCCTGCGCTCGTCGGCCAGCGCGCGCGAGCCGCGCGCGATTTTCACGCCGTTGTTTTCCAGATGCGCCGCGAGCGCATCAAGCGCCGCCGCGTCGGCAACTTCCCAGCCGTAAAACGACGGGCCTTCGTCTTCGTCGGTGTGGATGATGACGCGCTGCTTGCGGTCGTCCATGCGCAGCGCCAGCGTGCCGCGGCTCTTGTCGACCAGTTGCATGCCAAGGAGATTGGTGCCGTAAGCCGCCCAATCCTCAAGGTTCTTGGTGCGGATACCGACATAGCCCAGGGCGTTCAAATGCATCGCGGGCGCTCCTTGCGGACTCGTTGTAGCCTATCACGCTCAAGCTCATGCGCAAATTGAACGCTGCAAGGCGCACTTCCCTCGCCCCTTGCGGGTCAGCACAGATCGCGCGCAGCGCAATCCGAGCGAGGGCCGGTGGCCGCGCCGGCGGACAGACCCTCGCCGGCGCGCCTGCGGCGCGCTTGCCGCTCCCGCAAGGGGGAGAGGCGAAAGCAGCGCCGTCACGGTCCAAGCAACCCGGGCAGCACCTTGTCGAGACTGGCGGCGAGCAAAGCGCGCGTCGGTTCACGCAGGCCCATCACCGCATCGGGTGTCGGCGGCCAGGCGAAATCCTCAAGCTCGCGATCCGGCGCGTGGAGCGGGTTCGGCTTCACGAGATCGTTAAGCAAGCGCTCCCCTAGCGTCTCGTTCGTAAGCGAGCCAGCGCCTTTCTTGAGGAGTTCGAATGTGTGCCCGTCAACAACGTAGAGATACGTCACCGCAAAAAGATAGGTCACGCTGAAGCGATCAATGATGCCGCCGCGGTGGACGATGCCGATGCCCCTGACTCCCTGGTTGCTGTCGCCCCAGTTGGCTCCGGACTCGACAACAACGACGTAGCGTTCGCATCCGCTCCCGCCCGCGATGGTTTGCACGACGCGTTTGATCTGGACGTCGGGGTCGTGGAACAGCGGTGGATGGTCGTACGGCTCGAACGCATTGGCCGGTTGGGCCATCCGGCGCACAGCGAAGCGCGGGCCTGCGGCGGCGCGCACGCGGGCGACGATGAGATCGTCGAGCTCCCAGGATTCGATGGGAACCTCCTTGAGGTCGTTGCCGAACGCCGTCAGCCCGATGTTCTGCTCGACGAAGCTCTCACCGATATGGGGAATGACGCCGATGCAGGGGCCAGCCTGGGCCGCGGCTTCCGGTTTCGGCGACTCCGATTTCTTCGCCGCAGGCTTGGTCGATGACGGCTTGGCCGGCGCAGGTTTGGGCGCGGCAGTTGGCGCTGTCTGCGCCAGAGCCGGCTGCGCCAGCGCCAGCCAAAGGGCGACATTGCGGATCACGTTTCGCTCCGCTGTCAGCAGGGACTGCAATTGGCAAAGCATGCAAGCCATCGACAGCCGGATGCCGTTACGAAAGGAGCATCAGATTGGACCGGCGAAATTGCAACCGCAAGTCGGTTCGGGTCAATAGCGCGCGGGCACCGGATGAAAATACGAGCGCACAGGGCTTTGCGCCGCAGGCTTTCAGCTAAGACAGCCGGCGATCTCTTCGTTCGTCGGAAAGCGGCCGGTCGCCTTCTTCGAGAACGCTAAGCGGCCGTCGACGCGAATTTCGAAGACGCCGCCACTCGACCGTCGCAGGCTCAATTGCGCCGAGGGTTGCAGCTTGGTGATCAGTTTCCCCGCCTCACGGGCGCGCGGTTCATAGCCTCATTGGCCGCAATATTCGATCTCGATTTTCATGAATTTGTCCTCACGGATTGAACCCATCTGGGCACGCGATTTTATTCGATACCAACCATCCGGCACTGACAAGACGCAATTTTGTGACCCGTCCGGACGTTGCCTCTGCGACCCTCCCTCAACATCCTTCCCCATTCCCCTCGCCCCTCGCGGGAGAGGACCATCCAACGGCCAATCGAAGCCAACAAGCCTGCCGACGTGACGCGCATCACAGAACTGCACTTTAAAAGGAATTTTAGCTGCCGACGACCAATACGCATCTCATATCGCGATCAGGCGCCCGCAGAGTGTTGGCGCAAATTTGTTCGCATAGAGGTCACCGTGTCATGTCACTCAAACGCCACGTCCAAGCAATCTTAACGTTCGCCATGTTCGGCGCCGCAATGGCTCTCGGCACAGCAGCGCCAGCCGCCGCGGAATCGCCGTCGTATCCGTGGTGCGCGCAGGGCAGCATCATTCGATGCTGGTACATGACGCGCGAGCAATGCGAAGAGGCGGTGAATTATCACGGTTTCTGCGTCACCGATCCGAACGTGCCGCGACGTCCTGGAGAAATAATCCGCCGTGAGCCGTGACGTCGTTTTAATTCTGGCGATTACGGCGCGGCGCAGGCCTTCCAATCGTCATTGCCGGACTTGATCCGGCAATCCATGCAGAGAACCTGCTCGCCCGTTTCAGGTCTTTGAACGTCTGACGTAACTGCAAATGTGCCGCATGTGGTGCCAAAGAGAGCAATAGCCCAACTCTTGAATTGGCAACCGCACCCAGAAGGCTGGCCTGTGCCCAGTCCATCACAATACTCCAGCGGTTGCACTTCTAATTCATAAAATCTACAGTTACTGTCGTCAAAGGATGCGTGACCTTCCTGGCGAAGTCGATGGCCAAAAAGTACCAAATCTTCGTCAGCTCGACTTATGACGATCTAAAGACAGAGCGCGCCGCGGTTTACGAGGCTATTCTCGGGCTCGGTCACATTCCGGTCGGAATGGAATATTTCGGAAGCCGGAGCCGACGCTCCGTCGATATTATCCAGTCGTTCATAGGCGAATGTGACTTCCAGCTGACGATCATAGGGACGCGATACGGTTCGCCGATCCCCGAGCGAAAGATAAGCTACACCGAGATGGAATACGATTACGCCGAAAAAATCGGCGTTCCGCAGATCGCATTTTTAATGCGCCACAGCGGCCATTACGTCAGCAACTCGGATCTAAAGCCGGAAGTTGTTCGGCGCCTCAACGCCTTTCGGAAAAAAGTCGCGAAAAGGCAATGTTCGTTTTGGGAGACTTCCGCCGAACTGGTCGAAGCGGTGCAACAGAGCCTGCCGAAGGAATTTGACGAGAACGACCGTCCGGGTTGGGTTCGGGGCGATCAGACGGATGATTACCTAGTGCGGCAGCTGAAGCGCACCAAAGACGAATTGGAGGGCGTCAAGGACGCCTTTCGTCGGGCGCGCCTCAACGTCAAGGAGGAAAACCGGCGCCGGCCCGAGACGGTAACGATCGTCCCGGACGTTAGTGGCATCTGGCAGTGCCAGGAAAAGTCCACGACCGTCGAAATCTTCACGTATGCGGGCACCATCGCAAGCTGGTTTGAGACCGGGACTCATCAACATTTGATGACGGGGCTTTACGTGCCGAGCGCCAAGGAATTTCAATATATGGTCTGGAGGCGCGAGCGTGAGCCCTCGGGGTTGGGCGAGCGGCGGCAAACGATCATGTTTGGCCGCCTCTATGATGTCGAAGCCGATTTCCACCGATCCCACGTCTTTGCGTCAGATGGCAAGGCCGATTTGGACCACAATTATCAGGAGCACCTTACTTGGCGACGCGTGCCCGCCGTTTCTTCACTCGAGCGAGCGTAGCGGAGCGAAATCCGGGGCGGCATTGACGCTTCGCGGCAATCCCGGATTACGCAGAGCCTGTCATCGGTCGGCCAGTTCGGGCCGGACCCATTGGCTCCATCCGGGCTGCGGCGTATCTTTTTCCGCGACATACCCTTGACAATCGTCCCCATTCCGGTTACACCACAATCCTCGCTCCGGTGAAGGACATGGCGCGGAGGCACACCGCGGCATGGGAGCGAGGGCGGTGCCCGCGGGCGGCTTTGCAGTCCGCTCCCGGGCGGCTTGGGCATCATGTCTCCCGGCATTACGACCGGGGTGGGAGGTGCATCCCTGGGCTGGGACAGGCGAAGGCGGGTAACGCCCGTTCAGACCACGTCCCAG
>JBEKKM010000061.1:0-23933 GCA_050010715.1 Xanthobacteraceae bacterium
CCTCATAGACCTCGACGACGCGCGCCCGCTTGCCCAGGCCATCGTGGATACGATCCGCGAGCCCCTCTTGGTTCTCGATCAGAACCTGCATGTCGTCACGGCAAACCGCGCTTTCTGTCAGGCGTTCAGGATGAATCTTCAGGACATTCATGGCCGCCCGGTTTACGGGCTGGGCGATGGCCAGTGGGATATTCCCGAGCTTCGGTTGCTGCTGGAAGGAGTGGCGCCGCAGCACGCCGTGATGGAGGCTTACGAAGTCGAGCGAGACTTTCCCATTATCGGACGACGCTCGATGCTCCTGAATGCGCGCGAGCTGTTTTTTCAAAAAAATTCCCGCAAGCTCATTCTCCTGGCAATCGAAGATGTCACCGACCGTCGCAACGCCGAACGGGAGATGACCAATCTGCTGCAACAGAAGGAAACGCTGCTGCAGGAGATGCAGCACCGCGTCGCCAATAGCCTGCAAATCATCGCCAGCATCCTTTCCATCAAGGCGCGGACGGTGAAGTCCGAGGAAACGCGGCTGCACCTTAACGACGCGCACCAGCGCGTCATGTCGGTGGCGGCCGTACAACAACAGTTGCTGGCTTCAGGCCACGGCGCGCCGATCGAAATCGGCCCTTATCTCACACGATTGTGCGAAACGCTCGCAGCCTCGATGACCGAGGACAGTCATCCGGTCTCATTGCAGGTCCAGGCGGACGGCGGCACGACTTCATCCGCCGAGGCCGGCAGTATCGGTCTCATCGTCACGGAGCTCGTGATCAATGCATTCAAGCACGCCTTTGTCGGCGAGCGCGCCGCTGGCCGGCTTGTCGTTACCTATGAGGCGGCCGATACGGGTTGGCGACTTGTGGTTTCCGACAATGGCATTGGAACACCGCAGGCCCATCTGGGCCCGGCCAGGACAACGTCCGGGTTGGGCACGATCATCGTCGAGGCACTCGCCAGACAGCTCGGTGCTCGTGTGGACACCGTGACGAACTCCGAGGGCACGAAAGTCTCGATTACCCATGAAACGTCAAATCGGGCGTATCCGGGATAAGAATTTCGGCCCAAGTCTTCCAACGTAATCCAGTCTTCCATTGTGATAATGAATAGCAATACCCATATTTAAAATTGGGGTTTGCATCGTTCAATTACTTCAATGGGTAAAGTCATGATGAAAACGGATGTTATTTTGCGATTCACGCAGCGAGCATTGTGGATTTACATCGTGGAAGCAGTGATTGTCCTTGCTATTGTCATCGCAATCGGCGTTCACGCGTAGGCTCATCATCTCGCCTCACCGAGCGATTCAGGCGCCGCAGAGCGCCCATCGTCGTAAACATCACGGCGCCGGCTTACAAAATTTGATCTGCGCAACCGTCGCGGGGTCCTGAGGAGGGAAGCTCAAATGTTCACCGAAAAGAAATACCGCGCGAAGTCCAAGGAATACGGCGATCTCATCAAGGGGTCGAGCGACCCAGGCCAGATTCGCAAATTGCAAGACTCGAAGAATAGTTTTAGCTCGCTTGCCGACAACGAAGAATGGCTGGCGAAGAATTTCGACAAGATGGTGCAGGTACCGTCCGAAGAGCATCCCGGCCACATCACTCTCGTCGCTGAAGAAGAGCGCGTTCTTCGCTGCCTGGGCGCCGCCGTCATCATGCAGTGGAATACGCTGCCGGCGAAACTTCAGCGCGAGCTTTTCGACACGGCCGGATCGATGGGCGATCTCTTGGATACGGCGGCGTTGCGCGGCCAAATCGCCAGGTTTTTGCACAAGCACAAGGACGACGAGACGGAAGCGTGATATTTCGCGATCGGCGGATTGCTAATCCAGATTTCGAACCGCCGCATTCTTCACACAATGTGTGATCGAGACATGCGGATTATTCCTCGAACCTAGATTGCTCCACCCGGGTGTGATTGGTCGCGGCGGTCTTTTGCCGCGCGATCCGGCGAGCGGCGATGGCCACCGAGAAGGTGACCACCAAAAAACGCGCGAGATGGTGCGCCCCGACATAGACGGGATCGAGATGCAGGGCCAGCGCCAGCACCATCATCGTGTCCTGTGCGCCCGGCGAGAACGCGATGACGATATTGGCGATCGGGAACGGAAAGAAATAGGCCACGATGGCGATGAAGACCGCCGCCACCGCCATCGACACGGCGAATGAGCCGAACGCGGCGCCGAGATAGCCGACCAGCATCCGCGCCGTGGTATTGGCGAAGCGCGAGCCGACCAGGGCGCCGAGCGCGATCACCGCGCTACTACCAATCCACCACGGCAGCACCGCATGAACGTAGCCGGTGCCATGAAGCAGGCCCGAGCCGGTCAGCGCGCCGAACATCAACCCGCCGGGAAATCGCAAGTATAAGAATGCAACGGCGAAGCTGACCGAGACCGCGACCAGCAGGATCATTTGCCCGAGCACGGAGATGTCGGCGGGGCCGCGCGCCGCCGCGACCGCCGGCACCACGAGGCCGAACAGCGCCAGTCCGTTCGGTAGGCCGATGACGATCAACAGCACGCGCACGGTCTGCACGATGGCGATGGCGCGCAGGTCGCCGCCGAGCTCCGACGACAATGCGATCACCTGCGCCATGGCGCCGGGACTGGCGCCCAGCAGCGCCGACAGCGGATCCCAGCGGTGCACGACGCGCAGATAGCTCGAGGTCGCAAGCATCAAGACGACGGAGCACAGCATGAGCAGCGCAATGCTCACCGGCCACGTGGTCACGCCGCGCAGCGTCTCCGGCGTCACCACCGCGCCGAGCAAAATGCCGACGATAACGTAGCAGATGCGCGCCAGCGCAAGCGGCATCCTGACCGGCCGGCCCAACAGTGCCGCCGTCGCCACGGCCAAGACCGAGCCGGAGACGAGCCCCGCGGGCAATGCCAGATAAGTAAATGCCAGCCCGCCGGCGAGCGCGATCGCAAGCGTCTCAGCGGTTTCAGCAAGCACGCGCCGCGAGGGAGGGGCAGGCATCATCGTTTCGCCATGAATGCCCCCTGGTGGAAGCGCCGTCAACGCGCCACTCGCGACGACGCATGCCATGGACAGGGCATTGGAAAAGTGATGACTTTCATTAAGATCGGGTGCTGCGGACCTAAAAACGCCGCGCGTACGCGTTGGCCTAGGTCACGTTTGGGGTAAGGCCATGTTGCAGGGCTGGGTCGTCGTCATCATCGCCCTTGCCTATATCGGCTTTCTGTTCCTGGTGGCGAGCTATGGCGACCGCAGGCGCGAGCTGTCGCGCGGCACCACGTCGCGCTTGCTGATCTATCCGCTGTCGCTGGCGATCTATTGCACGTCGTGGACGTTCTTCGGTTCCGTCGGCCTCGCCTCGCGCGGCGGCTTGGACTTTTTGGCCATCTATATCGGTCCGATGGTGATGGTGGGCTTAGCTTATCCGCTGCTCATCCGCATCGTGCGGCTCGCCAAGGGCCAGAACATCACCTCGATCGCCGATCTGATCGCGGCGCGCTACGGCAAGAGCCAGGCGGTGGCGGCGACGGTGGCGCTGATCGCCATCGTCGGCATGGTGCCCTATATCGCGCTGCAGCTCAAAGCGGTGTCGTCGTCGGTCGGCACCATCCTGGCGCAGGCCTATCCCGGCGGCGCACAGCCGGTCGTCGGCGACAGCGCGCTGTTCGTCGCGCTGTTCATGGCGGCGTTCGCGGTGCTGTTCGGCACCCGCCATACCGACGCCACCGAGCATCAGGATGGTCTGATGCTGGCGATCGCCACCGAGTCGATCGTCAAGCTGGTGGCGTTCCTCACCGTCGGCATCTTTGTGACCTTCGTGATGTTTCACGGCCCGCTGGCGCTGTTTGGCCGCGCGCTCGGCCAGGCCAATACCGCGGCGGTGCTCACCCGCGTGCCGCCGCTGACGAGTTTTTGCGCGATGACGGTGTTGTCGCTGTTCGCCATCATGCTGTTGCCGCGGCAATTCCATGTCGCGGTGGTCGAGAACCACAGCGAAGCCGAAATCCGCCGCGCCGCCTGGCTGTTCCCGCTCTATCTCGTGCTTATCAATCTGTTCGTGCTGCCGATCGCCATGGCCGGCCTGCTGACATTCCCCATGGGCCGGGTCGACAGCGACATGTTCGTGCTGGCGCTGCCGATCGCCGCCCATTCCGAATTGATTACGCTCATTGCCTTCGTCGGCGGGTTGTCGGCGGCGACCGCCATGGTGATCGTGGAATCGGTGGCGCTGGCGATCATGGTGTCGAACGACATCGTGGTGCCGTTGGTGCTCAAGCGCCGCGCCACGCTCGCCGGCCCGAGCGATTCCGGCGCCTGGCTGTTGACCACGCGGCGCATCGCCATCTTCGTCATCCTGCTGCTCGCCTACATCTATTATCGCTCGGCCGGCGAGGCGCAGCTCGCCGCCATCGGGCTGTTGTCGTTCGCCGCCATCGCGCAGCTCGCGCCGGCGTTTTTCGGCGGGCTGATCTGGCCGCGCGGCACCGCGCGCGGCGCCATCGCCGGCATGACCGCGGGCATCCTGGTCTGGGGCTATACGCTCTTGCTGCCGAGCATTTCCGACGCCGGCATCGTCAGTGCCGGCATCCTGACCGATGGGCCGTGGAGTCTTGGCTTTTTGCGGCCGCAGGCGCTGTTCGGCCTCGATCTGCCGCCGCTGGTTCACGGCGTGCTGCTCAGCCTCGCCGTCAATATCGCCTGCTATGTCGGTTCTTCGTTGAGCCGGCGGCCGACGTCGATCGAGCGCGTGCAGGCGGATGTGTTCGTGCCATCGACCTTGGCGCCGATCCTGGCGCCGATGGCGCCGAGTTTCCGGCTGCGGCGCGCCTCGGTCACGGTCGAGGAATTGATCGCCACCGTGGCGCGCTATCTCGGCGAGGAACGTACCCGGGAATCCTTCGCCAGCTTTGCCGCCTCGCGCCGCATCAGCCTCGAGCCACAGGTCGAGGCTGACTTCCAACTGCTGCAATATGGCGAATATCTCTTGGCATCGGCGATCGGCGCGGCGTCGTCGCGGCTCGTTCTGTCGCTGTTGTTGCGCAAGCGCACAGTCTCGACCAGGGACGCGTTAAAGCTGCTCGACGATGCCAATGCGGCGTTTCACTACAACCGCGAGATTTTGCAGACCGCGCTCGACCACGTGCGCCAAGGCATCGCCGTGTTCGATAAGGACCTCAATCTGGTGTGCTGGAATCGCCAGTTCGGCGAGATCTTCGATCTGCCGCACGGGCTGACCCGCGTCGGCATCGCGCTCGACGAGATTTTGCGCTACGTCGCCCAGCACGGCGACGAAAAGAATTTTGATGCGGCTATCGCCGAGCGCGTCGCCAAATACACCTCCGAGGTCGAGCCGTTCCTCGAACGCTTTGCCGGGCGCGGGCTGGTGATCGAAGTCCGCTCCAATCACATGCCCGATGGCGGCCTGGTGACGACGTTCACCGACATCACCCCAAGCGTGAAGGCGGCCGAGGCCCTGGAGCGCGCCAATGCCACCTTGGAGCGGCGGGTGCGCGAGCGCACCAAGGAGCTGACCCGGCTCAACACCGAGCTCGAACGCGCCAAGGCCGAAGCCGACGAAGCCAACGTCTCGAAAACCCGTTTCGTCGCCGCCGCGAGCCACGACATCTTGCAGCCGCTCAACGCCGCGCGGCTCTACGTCACCAGCCTGATCGAGCGCCAGCGCCAAACCGACAATGAAGCCGAGGACGGCGACCTGGTGCAGAACATCGACGCTTCGCTGGAAGCCGTCGAAGAGATTTTCGCGGCCTTGTTGGACATTTCGCGGCTCGATACCGGCGCCATGAAGCCGGAAATGACCGATTTCCGCGTCGACGAATTGCTGCAGCGGCTCGACGTCGAATTCGCGCCGCTGGCCCGCGAGAAAGGCCTGAACCTGCGCTTCATGCCCTGCGCGCTCACGGTGCGCTCCGACCGCCGCCTGCTGCGGCGGCTTTTGCAAAACTTCGTCTCCAACGCCATCAAATACACGCCCGCGGGCAGCGTGCTGGTGGGCTGCCGGCGCCGCGGCGGCAAGCTGCGCATCGATGTCTACGACACCGGCATCGGCATTCCCCATGGCAAGCGCCGCGCCGTGTTCAAGGAGTTCCACCGCCTCGATCAAGGCGCGCGGGTTGCGCGCGGCGTTGGGCTGGGCCTCTCCATCGTCGAACGCATCGCCCGCGTGCTCGACAGCGAAGTGGCGCTGAAATCCGTGGTCGGGCGCGGCTCGCGGTTTTCCGTCGAGGTGCCGCGCGCGGCGGCGGTCGCGGCGAACCCGGCCGTTGCCGCCATGACGCGGACCGGCGTCGGCCGGCTCACCGGCACGGTCGCGCTGTGCATCGACAACGACCGCAGCATTCTCGACGGCATGGAGAAGCTTTTAGGCGGCTGGGGCTGCCGTGTGCTGACCGCGGCCGACCTCGCCGAGGCGCTGGCGGCGATCGACGCCAGCGGCCTCGATCCGGACGGCCTCCTGGTCGACTATCATCTCGACGGCGGCAACGGCATCGCCGCGATCGCCGAACTGCGCCGCCGCCTCGGCGGTCACACGCCGGCGATCCTGATCACTGCCGACCGGTCGCTCCACGTGCGCGAGGAAGCGCAGGCCGAAGGCGTGCATCTTTTGCACAAGCCGCTCAAGCCCGCATCATTGCGCGCTCTGATCACGCAGTGGCGCGTGCAACGCGTCGCGGCTGAGTGATACTTCCGCTCCCGCTATCGCGGGGGCGGATGCAGCGGCCACTGACCGGCCTCGATTCTTCCCGCGGCGATCACGGCCTGTGTGCGGCTCTCGACGCCGAGTTTTTGCAGAATCGCGGAGACGTGGGCCTTCACGGTCGCTTCCGAGACGCCGAGCTCGAATGCGATCTGTTTGTTGAGCAGGCCGCCCGACAGCATCATCAGCACGCGCACCTGCTGCGGCGTCAGACTCGAGAGCCGCCCGATCATCGCCGTGGTCTCGGCGTCGGTTTGGCGCGCCAGATCGACGTCGGGCGGCGTCCACACTTCGCCTTGCAGCACCCGCGCGATGGCGCCCCGCATGGCGTCGATGCCGAGCGTCTTTGGAATGAAGCCGGAGGCGCCGAATTCCATGCAGCGGCGGATCACCGCCGGATCGTCGTTGGCCGACACCACCACGATCGGGAGGCTCGGATATTGCGCGCGCAAATACATCAGGCCGGAGAAGCCGCGCACGCCGGGCATGCTCAGATCGAGCAGGATCAGATCGACCTCGCCGCCGCGTTCGAGCTGTTCGGTGATCTCCTCGAACGTACCGGCCTCGCCGATGTCGGCGCGGCCGAACAATCCCGACACCGCCTCGCGCAGCGCGCCGCGGAACAGCGGATGATCGTCGGCAATCAGAAGATGGTGCAATTGCGCTTCGGCCAATGTCGCCTTCCGATGGTGTGCGGCATTTTAGGACCGATCGGTATGGATGGTCCACAGGCCGGACCGCGGATTGCATGATGAGCGGCGGTCGCGGCAAGGCGGGCTCAACCGTCGCCGCAACAGCCGAGAAATTGCAGCACCACCTCGCGGCGGTGCGGCCGCACGCGGTGCTCGGCCACATAGATGCCTTGCCATGTGCCGAGCCCCATTTTGCCGCCGGCGACCGGCACGTGCAGCGACACTCCATTGACCATGGCCTTGACGTGAGCCGGCATGTCGTCGGGCCCTTCGACGTCGTGCACCCAGCCGGCGTCCGCCGGCGCGATGCGATCGAGCGCGGTGACGAGATCGGTCTGCACGTCCGGGTCGGCGTTCTCCTGGATCACCAGCGAGGCCGAGGTGTGGCGCAGATAAAGCAGCACCACGCCGTCGCGCGCCTCGACCTTTTCCAAAAAGCGCGCGACCTCGCGCGTGATCTCGAAAAAACCTTCGCCGGATGTTGGTACCGCGAGCGCCGCGCGCGCGATCGTCTCCACGCGCGTACTCTGGATGGCGGACAATTCGCTCAAAGCCGCGCCGTCAGCTCTTGTTCAGCATCTGCTTTTGCGCCCGGTTGACGGCATCGACGAAGCGATTCCACAGCCGGCCGACATAGGCCACGGCGCGGTCGATGTCGGCATTATCGGGCAAGCGGATCGTGATGTCGTTGTCGTGGCTGCCGGATGGCTCCGGCGTCGCGCCGGACGGCAGCGGCAGGCCGTGCGATAGCAGGGCCTGCTTGAGGGCTGCGTTTTCGCCGCGCAGCCGCGCGATTTCGCTCTCGAATGCGGCGCGATCCTCCGGCGCCACCTGACACGCCCAACCCACGGTGCGCTGGCTGCACAGCGCGACTTCGCCGGTTTGCGTGTCGAGCCGGACAAAACCGTCGGCCACCTTGTTGAGCGTATAGCGCCCGCCATTGCTATCGGGCGTCGCGTCGTCGGCAAAAGCCGGCGTGCCCAGGCAGACGGCGGCGATGGCGGCGGCAAAAGCCTTGTCGAACATGATCATCTCCTGACTGGGAGCGGCTTGCGACAGGGTAGCGGCGAACGTCGCCTATGCGTAGTTAATATGGGACGATGAGGCTTGCGCCTGAAGCCATGCGCCGTGACGCGGTTTGCCGCTTCGCAACGCACAATCCGGCCCCTTCCAAGCGCTGGAAAACCGCCCATATCTGTTATTAATTCAATATGTTAGGACAGTTCTTGCGTTTCTTGACTTGGGTTTACCCTCTCAGTATGGTCCGCCCGGCTTCAGGGGGCGGGCGTCGAGCGATCGCCGCAAATCCGCGAGTGTCGAGACCATGAGCGACGCTCGCGACAACGGCAGCAAGGCGCACACCGATGAGGCCGCTCTCTCCGCGAGGCTCCAGCGGCTCGGCGAAGGTCTTGCACGCCATCGTGCAGAAGACCCATCGAATGACGCTTCTGAAAATCGCGCGGCGACCGCATCGGGATACGCGCGGGGCTTTCGGCTCTCGAGCGAACTCGTTGCCGGCGTGTTGGTCGGTGCCGGCCTCGGCTGGCTCATCGATCGCTTGCTCGGTGTAGCGCCGTGGGGGCTCATTGTATTTCTCTTGCTCGGCTTTGTCGCCGGCGTGCTCAATGTGATGCGTTCGGCGGGCGTCGTGGCAAGCCCCGGTTTGGATAGCGGTCGGCGTAAGGACTAGGACGAGGCGATTGGCGCTTTCAGCGCGACAGTGACGAGATCATGCAAGTCGATCCGATTCATCAGTTTCAGATCCACAACATGGTGCCGATGGTGAACTTGGGCGGTCATCAGATCGCTTTCACCAATTCGGCGCTGTTCATGATGATCATCGTGTTCGGCGTTTCGGCGCTGATGATCGGCGCCAGCGCGCCACGCGCGGTGGTGCCCGGCCGGCTGCAATCGATCGCGGAGCTGTCCTACGAATTCGTCGCCAACACGGTGCGCAGCTCCGCCGGCACCGAAGGGATGAAGTTCTTTCCGTTCGTGTTCACGCTGTTCATGTTCGTGCTGTTCGCCAACCTGATCGGGCTTATTCCTTATTCCTTCACGGTGACGAGCCAGATCATCATCACCGCCGCCTTGGCGCTGACCGTGTTCCTGATCGTCGTCGTCTACGGCTTCTGGCGCAACGGCCTGCACTTTCTGAATTTGTTCGTGCCAAAAGGCGTGCCAAAGGCGATCCTGCCGGCGATTGTGATCATCGAAGTGCTGTCGTTCGTGTCGCGCCCGGTCTCGCATAGCGTTCGTCTGTTCGCCAACATGCTGGCCGGCCACATCACGCTGCAAGTCTTCGCCGGCTTCATCATCATGCTCGCCGGCGCCGGAATCCTCGGCTGGTTTGGCGCGGTGCTGCCGTTTGCCATGGTGGTGGCGTTGACCGCGCTCGAGCTTCTGGTGGCCTTCCTGCAGGCCTACGTCTTCGCCATCCTCACCTGCATCTATCTCAACGATGCGATACACCCGGGCCACTGACGGCCCGTTATTACAACCGCAAAAAGGAGCTTTCACATGGATCCGACGGCTGCGAAATACATCGGTGCCGGCATTGCCTGTATCGGCATGGGCGGCGCCGGCGTCGGCGTGGGCATCATCTTCGGCAACTATCTGGCCGCCGCGCTGCGCAATCCGTCCGCCGCGCAGGGCCAATTCGGCAACCTGATCTTCGGCTTCGCCATCACCGAGGCGCTCGGCATCTTCTCGCTGCTGATCGCGCTCTTGCTGCTGTTCGGGCTGTAAGAAAACACCGCCGTCATGGCCGAGCCTGCCGCCCACAGCGAAGCGCCCGCTGGGCACCCCGCGTTTCCGCCGTTCCAGGCGGAGCACTTTCCGTCGCAGCTTGCCTGGCTGGCGGTGAGCTTCGTGCTGCTCTACGTGTTGATGGCCAAGGTGGCGTTGCCGCGCATCGGCGCGATCTTCGCCGAACGCAGCAAGCGCATCGGCGACGATCTCAAAGCCGCGCAGGGTTTTAAGGAGCAATCCGACGCCGCGCACGCCGCCTACGAGAAAGCGCTCGCCGATGCCCGTGCCCGGGCGCAAGCGATCGCCGCCGAAACCCGCGAGCAGCAGGCGGCCGCGGCCGAGGCGACCAACAAGCGGCTCGAAGCTCAGCTCCACGAGCGGCTGGCGGCGGCGGAGCAATCGATTGCCGCGACCCGCACCGCCGCCATGGGCAATGTCGGTGCCATCGCTAAGGACACCGCGTCCGCCATCGTCGAACGCCTGATCGGACAGGCGCCCGCCGAGCATGAGGTCGCCGCCGCCTTGGGCGACGCGCTGAAGCGCTAGGAAATCATCAATGCTCGAACCCTTGCAAGAAACCGAGAACTGGGTCGCCCTGGCCTTCCTGCTGTTTCTCGGCCTGCTGGCCTATCTCGGCGTGCACCGCAAGCTGATGGACTCGCTGGATCAGCGCCAAGCCCGCATCAAAAGCGAGCTCGACGAGGCGCGCCGGCTCCGCGAGGAAGCCCAGGCGCTGCTGGCCGAGTTCGAGCGCAAAGGGCGCGAGGCCGAAGGCGAGGCCGCCGCCATCATCGCCGGCGCCAAGGCCGAGGCCGAGCGTATGGCCGTCGAGGCCAAGACGCGGATGGAAGATTTCGTCGCCCGCCGCACCAAGATGGCCGAAGCCAAGATCACCCAGGCCGAAGCGCAGGCGCTGGCCGACGTTCGCTCTGCAGCCGCCGATGCCGCCGTTGCCGCCGCCGAGAAGATTCTCACCGCCGCGGCCAAGGGCAAGGTCGCCGAAAACCTGCTGGCGCAGGGCATCGAAGACGTCAGAAAAAAATTCAACTGAGACTCAGTCGCTACGACCACGGCGCCGTCGTGCAAAACTAGCGGCTTAACTGCAATTTCTGTGCATAAGCCGTTTCACGGCGCGGCGACGGTCTTTGCATACCGCGGCCGTTCGCTATCGTCATTGTTGATAACTTGAAAAGCTTAAACGGCGGCCAATCGGCGCGGCCGACGCATCGGAGGGACCCATGGTCATCTTCGATTGCAATGGCGTACTTGTAGACAGCGAACCGATTGTGAGCGCGGTCCTCGCCGAGTCTCTGACCCGCGCCGGATTTCCAGCGAATGCGGATGGCTTGGCGCGCCGCTACCACGGCCGACGCCCGGCGGACGTGTTTGCGTCGGTCGAAGCGGCCACGGGCAAAAAGCTGCCGCCGAACTTCGCGTCCGGGGTTTCGGCCGAAACCGTGCGCCGCTTCCGCACCGAGCTGCGCGCGCTGCCTCATGTCGCCCATGCCCTGACCTGGGTGCGCGGCCCGAAAGCCGTCGCGTCGTCGTCGCCGCACGACCGGCTGCGGGCCGGTCTCGACGCCGCCGGCCTGCTGCGCTTTTTCGAACAGCGATTGTTCTCGGCCAGCGACGTGCCCAACGGCAAGCCGGCGCCCGATCTGTTCCGCTTCGCCGCGGCGCGGCTGCGGGTCGATCCGGCGTCTTGCATCGTGATCGAGGATTCGGTGCCCGGAATCGCCGCCGCGGTCGCGGCCGGAATGACCGCGATTGGCTTTGTCGGCGGCAATCAGATGCCGGGGCGGCTCGCCCATGACCTGGTCAATGCCGGCGCCCGTACCATGATCGCCGACATGCGGGTGCTCAAAGCCACCATCACCGACATTCGCGGCTGGTGAACGAGCATCACCCCGTCTTGGCGGTCGGCTTGGCTTTGGGCTTCGGTTTGGGTGCCGGCTTCGGATGATCCTGCGCTGCGGCGGCGATCGGATCGAAGCCGATATAGACGACGTAATTATCCAGATTGGCCGGCATCGGGAAGGTCACGCCTTCCTCGATATGGGTGAAGGTCGGGTTGTCGGTGGCGGAGGCGACGGTCACCGGGATGCGAACGAGCTGGGTGAAGATCGGCTTGGTGTGAGCGGTGGTTTCCTCGACCACGGCGATGCGCAGCGGCACGTCGACTTGTCCGGGGCCACCGGCCGGTCCGACGATGATGCGGCCTTCGACGCCGATCTTCATCACGACATTGCCGCCGACCAAGGCGCATTCGCGCGCGGCGCGCGCGAACGTGCCCTGATATCTCACCGCCATCGCGCCGTTGTTGTTGGTGCTGTCGGTGTCGCTGGCGCTGCTGCTGGTGGCGCCGATGGTCAGCGTGGAAGCGCCCGGCCGGATATTGATCAGCGGGCAATCGATGTCCTGCGCCGCGCCGGTGACGGACTGCTGCGACGTTGCCGTCGAGCGGGAGAAGAAGCCCGAGATCTTGTCCGTAAAGGAAGGCGAGCTTGACGCCGGCGGGGCGCCAGCCGCGGGGGCGGACGGTGTGGTGCCGAGGAGACTACTCCCCGAGCAACCCGACGCCAGCAGCGCCAGCAACAGCCACGTCGCGATCGACGCGCAACGGCGCCGCAGCACCACATCTGGCATAGTGAAATGAGTGTTCCGCCGCATTCCCCCAACTCATCGCCTAGACCGCGATACCCCGAACCTTATAGCAAACGAACCGTGGCCATCCCAAGGCGCCTGCCTTCCCTCCGGGGGAAGGCCGGGAGGTTTGGTTAAGACCGAGGACGCTTGGTTAAGACACTTGGCCGTCCTTCAGCCGCGCATAGAGCAGATGATCCTGCCAGATGCCGTTGATGCACAGATATTCGCGCGCATAGCCCTCGCGCACGAAGCCGGTGCTTTCCAGAAGCCGCGTCGAGCCGGCATTGGTCGGGATGCAGGCGGCCTCGATGCGGTGCAGCCGCAAGGTGCCGAAAGCGAACGGAATGACGGCGCGCACCGCCGCCGTCATGTAGCCGTGGCGCGCATAGGGCAGGCCCATCCAATAGCCGAGGCTGCCGGCCTGGGCGACGCCGCGCCGGATATTGGCGAGCGTCAGGCCGCCGACCAGCACATCGTCGGACCGGCGGATGATGAGGAAGGCGTAGCCCTGGTCGGTGCGCAGGTCCTCGCTGTAGCGGCGGATGCGGCGCCGGAATGCGCTGCGTGTCAAATCGTCCGCCGGCCAGGTCGGCTCCCACGGCGTGAGGAAATCGCGGCTGGTTTCGCGCAGCGCCGCCCATTCGGCGAAGTCGGTCATCTGCGGCGTGCGCAGCACGACGCCGTCGCCGGCGATCGACGGCAGCGGTTCGCTGAAATTGATGGTGCGGAAGAACGCCATTGCGGCTGAAGAGATTGTGCGTCGTCACGCGGCCCGGCGCGTCAAAGTCTCGGCGATTGCGGCTGCGCTTTCAAGGCCGGAGCCCAGCCCAAGCACGGCGGTCGCCATCTTGCCGCGACCAATGAGGGCGCGTCCGGCGGCGCGCGCCGTCTCGGCCGTGACCGCTTCGACCTTTTCGACCAATTCTTCCACCGCTAGAGGCCGGCCATAGGTGATCATCTGGCGGGCCAGCTGATTCATGCGGGCGCCGGAGCTCTCCAGCGCCATCAACAGGCTGGCCTTCATCTGCGCCTTGGCGCGGGCGACTTCCAGCTCGGAGATGGTTTCGGCCGTGCCCGCGATCTCGCCGACGATGACGCGCATCAGCTCCGCGGTGTCGGCGGCGTCGGTGCCGGCATAGAGACAGAATATGCCGATGTCGGAATATGGCATGTGGAAGGACGAGATCGTGTAACACAGGCCGCGCCGCTCGCGCGCCTCCTGGAACAATCGCGACGACATTCCGCCGCCGAGCACATTGGTGAACGCTTCGAGACTGTAGAGCGTGGGATCGGTCACCGCGATGCCGGGCAGCGCCATGGCGATATGGACTTGCTCGAGCTCGCGCTTCTCCACATGGCTACCGCCGCCGAACCGCGCCGGCTCCGGCAGCGGGCTCGCCGGGCCGGTGAAGCTGGCAAAGCGCCGCTCGACTTCGGCCACCACCGCCGCATGATCGACGGCGCCGGCCGCGGCCACGACCATGTCGGGGGCGCGATAGTTCCTGGCGAGATAGTCGCGCAGTGTCCGGCCGTCGAACGACCGCACTGTCGCAGCGGTACCGAGAATCGAGCGGCCGAGCGACTGGTCGGGAAATGCGATGGCATTCAAATGCTCGAACACCAGATCATCGGGCGTGTCGGCGACGGCGCCGATCTCCTGGACGATGACGCTTTGCTCGCGAATGACCTCGTTGCGCTCGAAAGTCGGTTCGGAAAGAATGTCGGCGAGGACGTCGAGCGCCAGCGGCACGTCGGCCTTGAGCATGCGGGCGTGGTAGATCGTGCTCTCGGCGCCGGTCGCGGCGTTGAGATCGCCGCCCACGGCCTCGATCTCTTCGGCGATCTGACGCGCGCTGCGCCGCTTCGTGCCCTTGAACGCCATGTGTTCGAGGAAATGCGAAACGCCGTGTTCGTCGCGGCGCTCGTCGCGGCTGCCGGAAGCGACCCAGACGCCGAGCGAGGCGGTCTCGAGATGCGGCATCGTATCGGTCACCACGCTGATGCCGGATTTCAAGGTCGTTACCTCGACACTCATGCCGCCGCTCCTTCCTGCGCGGCGCGGCTCGTCTTGAGGACGAAACGCTCGACCGCGGACTGGTCCACCGGCAGCGCGGTGACGCGCTCCGGCCGTTTATCGAGATCGGAAAGCCATTCCGGCAGTTGCGGCCGCACGCCGCAGGCCGCCTCGACCGCATCGGGGAACTTGGCCGCATGCGCGGTCGACAGCACCACCATCGGCACCGCGGGGTCGCGCGGTTCCTTCTCGGCCACCGCAATGCCGACCGCGGTATGCGGATCGACGAAATTGCCGGTCTCGCGCTTGACCGTGCGGATGGTCGAGGCGACCTCGTCTTCGTCGGCGCGGCCGGCGGCGAAGTGCGCGCGGATTTGCGCCAGCGCATGCGCCGACAGCGTGAATCGCCGCGATTGCGCCAGCGCGCCCATCAGCGCCCGTATCGCTGAGCCGTCGCGGTCATAGGCGTCGAACAACAGCCGCTCGAAATTGGACGAGACCTGGATGTCCATGGACGGCGAGGTCGTCGCCACCACCTCGCGCAGCGCGTAAGTGCCGGTCGCCAGCGTCCGCGCCAGGATGTCGTTGACATTGGTGGCGATCACCAGCCGGTCGATCGGCAAACCTAAGCGCAGCGCCACATAGCCGGCATAGATGTCGCCGAAATTGCCGGTCGGCACGGTGAACGCCACTTTGCGGTGCGGCGCGCCGAGCGCCACCGCGGCGGTAAAGTAATAGACGGTCTGCGCGACGATGCGCGCCCAGTTGATGGAATTGACGCCGGAGAGCCGCACCCGGTCGGCGAAGGCGTGATGGTTGAACAGGCCCTTCACGATCGCCTGGCAGTCGTCGAACGTGCCGTCGATGGCGATGGCGTTGATGTTGTCGGCCTGCGCCGTGGTCATCATGCGCCGCTGCACGTCGGAAATGCGGCCTTGCGGAAACAGCACGACGAGATCGACCTGGCTCGTGCCGCGGAACGCCTCGACCGCGGCGCCGCCGGTATCGCCCGAGGTCGCCACCACGATGGTGCGGCGCTCGCCGCGCGCGGCCAGCACGCGATCCATCAGCCGCGCCAACAGCTGCATCGCCAGATCCTTGAACGCCAAAGTGGGGCCATGGAACAGTTCGAGCGCGAACGTGTTCACGCCGAGCTGCGTGATTGGCGCCACGGCAGGATGGCGGAAGATGCCGTAAGCCTCGCGCACCATTCGAGCGAGATCGGCTGCGGCGATGGAATCGCCGACAAAGCGTGCGATGACGTCGACCGCGACTTCCGCATAGGGGCGGCCGGCGAAAGCGGCGATCTCCGCCGGCTCGAGCCGCGGCCAGGATTGCGGCACATAAAGGCCGCCGTCGCGGGCCAGACCCGCGAGCATGGCCTCGGCAAAGCCGAGCGGCGGGGCCTCGCCCCTGGTCGAGACGTGTTGCATTAACCTATTGATTCTGCGCGCTGTTTTGGCCGAGAGGCAATGTGCCGCCGGGACCGAATACCGGGCACAGTAATAGAAAAGCCGCTCCCTTCACAAGGAACGCGAAGGGCTTCCTTTTTCGCCGGTTTTGCGGTTGCGCGAGCCGAAGGCGAAGACCGCGAACACCCCGACCAGCGCAGCCGCCAGGCCATACCAGGTGATGGCATATTGCAGGTGGTTGTCCGGCAGATTGACCACGATCTTGCCGGGGCTCGGCAGGCCACCCGGCGGCACCGGCGCCTCCATTTCGACGAAGAACGGCGCCACGGCGCCCAGCCCTTTGGCTGCGGCGATGGCCTGCGGATCGCGGCTGAACCACAGATTATGCGCGGCGTCGTCGGCCGGTGTGAACCAGTGCCGCGCGTCGGGCCAGCGCAGCGCGCCGGTGATCTCGACCGGCTGCAAAACCTGTCCGTCGGCACGCGATTTCGCGTCTTTGCGGTCTTCCGGCACAAAGCCGCGGTTGACCATGACGAGGCTGCCGTCGGTGAGCCGCGCCGGCGTGAACACCCAGTAGCCCGGACCGGACACGTCTGGGCGGAAGGCGGATGCGGCGCCATAGATCAAACCTTCGGCGGCGTGATCGAACTGCGCGGTGAATTTGACGCGACGGTATTCGTCGTCTGCCGGTTCGAGGTTTGGCCACGTCGCCGGCGCCGGCAGCGCCTCCGGTGGCGCGGCAAGCCGCTCGGTCAGCGACGCAATCAGCGCTTCCTTCCAAGTCTTGCGCTCGACCTGCCACGTGCCCAGCCCGATCAGCACGATGAACGCGAGCAGAGCAGGGAGCAGCAAGCCGACCCACGAACGCTGCCGCGCCTGCGGCGCGCTCAAAGCTCGTCTCCGAAGCGGCTTTCTTCGGCCTTATGATGATACTGCAGCGCGATCATCACGCCCTTCATCGGCCGCAACGGCCCGAGCGTGACGATGACGATCAAAGGCAGCCACAGCGCGGCGTGGACCCAGTATGGCGGGTGATAGAGCGCTTCGACGATCAAGGCTGAGCCGACGACGATGAAGCCGGCGAGAAACATGATGAACACGGCGGGCCCATCGCCGGCATCGGCGAACCCGTAATCGAGCCCGCACGCCTCGCAGCGCGGCCGCAGCGTCAAAAATCCGCGAAATAATTTACCGCGGCCACAGCGCGGGCAGGCACACGACAAGCCAGCGCGGATCGAGCCGGACAGCGTGGCGATCGGTTGTTCGCTCATAGCCTTTTCCGTCACCCTGAGGTGCGAGCGCAGCGAGCCTCGAAGGGCGACCGCCCGAGCGCCTCGGCCGCATCCTTCGAGGCCCCCGCTGCGCGCGGGCGCCTCAGGATGACGGAAAACGTAGCGCTATCCGGCCGCTGCGCCGCCGCCCCAGACGTAGATGCAGGCGAACAGGAACAGCCACACCACGTCGACGAAGTGCCAGTACCAGGCACAGAACTCGAAGCCGAGATGCTGCGTCGGGGTGAACTGGCCGGCCATAGCGCGGAACAGGCAGACGATCAGGAAGGTCGAGCCGATGATGACATGCGCGCCATGGAAGCCGGTCGCCATGAAGAACGCGGCGCCATACATGTTGCCGGAAAAGTGGAACGCGGCGTGGGCATATTCCCAGGCCTGCACGCAGGTGAAGGTCAGCCCAAGCGCGATTGTGAGCACGAGACCCCAGATCAAACCCTTGCGGTTGTTCTGCAAGAGCGCGTGATGCGCCCAGGTCACCGTGGTGCCCGACGTCAGCAAGATCAGCGTGTTGAGCAGCGGGAAGTGCCAGGGATCGAAGGTCTCGATGCCCTTGGGCGGCCATACCCCGCCGGTGAACGCGATGCGGCCGACGTCCTGTAATTGGTCCGGGAACAGCGCGGTGTTGAAATAGGCCCAGAACCAGGCGACGAAGAACATCACCTCCGACGCGATGAACAGAATCATGCCGTAGCGGTGCGAGATCTGCACCACGGGGGTGTGATCGTGCTCGACCTCGGCTTCGTAGATCACGTCGCGCCACCAGCTGAACATGGTGTAGGCGATGAGAATGACGCCGGCGCCGAAAATCACCGGCGCATAGGGCACAGCGTGGTGCATCCACAAAATAGCGCCGACGGCCGTCAGGAACGCTCCGGTCGCGCCAAGCGCCGGCCACGGACTGGGATTGACCAGGTGGTAGTCGTGGTGCGGTTTGGCGTGGGCAGCATCAGCCATCGTCTTCATCTCCACTTTGGCGCGACCGTAGAGGTCGACCGCGCCGCTGTTATTGCCGTCATCGGATAGGGCCGATCCGGCCTATCCGCCTCCGCTTGCGGCGGAGGGTTGCGGGACGCTCACCGCGACCGGCTGTTCCGGTTCCTTGGCCGGATAGAAGGTATAGGAGAGCGTGATCATTTTGGTGCCGTCCTGCTCGGAGTCGTTGGCGAGCTTGGGATCGACATAGAAGACCACCGCCATGTCTCGCTTCTCGCCGGGTTTGAGCGTTTGTTCGGTGAAGCAGAAGCAGTTGATCTTCTCGAAATAGATGCCGGTGGTCGGCGGATTGACGTTGTAAGCGGCCTGGCCGGTGGTCACGCGCGCGGCTTCATTGATGACCTTGTAGTAGACCGTCACCACCTCGCCGAGCTTGACGTCGATGGTTCGGCGCTCGGGCTCGAACGACCACGGCAACCCGGCCGCGATATTGGAATCGAAGTAAACCGTGATCATGCGTTCGTTGGTCTGCTTCGGCGCGGCATGGGCGCGCTGGGTAGTGCCGCCGTATCCGGTGCTGCGGCAAAACCAGTTGTAGAACGGCACCGCGGCAAAAGACGCGCCGACCATCAACGCCACCACGCCGCCGCAGGTAAAGGCGACCAGGAGGTCGCGGCGGCTCGCGGGTCTTGGGTTTCGTTGCTCGGTCGGTTGCTGCATGGTTATCTACATCGGCCGCGTCAGGACATTGGCGCCGAGCTTTACCAGAGTCACGACAAAGATCACCACGACGAAAGCGCCGAGCGCGAGCGCAATCGCGATCGATCGCGAGCGGCGTGCACGCAACTGTTGCTCGGTCAACCTGATACCGGTCTCCGGTTTCGGTTCGTCCATGGCGTCGCTCACTATCGTCATGCCGCGAAGAGGTTGACCGCTTGAGCGGCGAGCCCTCCCCACAGTCGATCGGCCAGTAGCACGGCAAACAGCAGGAACAGATAGAGGATCGAGAAGCCGAACATTTGCTTGCTGGCGACATGGCCTTGCCGTTCGGCGCGCACCCGCAGCGCCAGCGCGATCATGGCGGCGCCGGTCGCGATGGCCGCGATGCCATAGAACGGTCCGGCATAGCCAAGGAGCCATGGCGCGACGCCGAGCGGCGCCAGGATCAGCGTATAGAGCAAGATCTGGCGCCGGGTTTCGGCTTCGCCTGCGACCACCGGCAGCATGGGAATGCCGGCGCGGGCATAGTCCTCGGTGCGGTAGAGCGACAGCGCCCAGAAATGCGGCGGCGTCCAGAAGAAGATGATGAGGAACAGCACGATCGGCTCGACGGCAATACCACCGGTCACCGCGGCCCAGCCGATGATCGGCGGCAGCGCACCCGCGGCGCCGCCGATGACGATATTCTGCGGCGTCGAACGCTTGAGCCACATCGTGTAGATCACGACATAGAATGCGATGGTGAAGGCGAGCAGTGACGCCGCGACCCAATTCACCAACAGCGCGAGCGTGACGACCGCGAACACCGCCAATGTCAGGCCAAAGCCCGCCGCCTCGCCGGGCGTGACACGGCCTTGCGGAATCGGCCGGCCGGCGGTGCGCAGCATGCGCGCATCGATGTCGGCATCGTACCACATATTGAGCGCGCCGGCGGCGCCGGCGCCGACGGCGATGCAAAGCAGCGCGGTCAGCGCGATCACCGGATGCAGGTGGCCGGGCGCAATCAACAGCCCGACCAGCGCCGTAAACACCACAAGCGACATCACCCGCGGCTTGAGCAACGCGACGTAATCGCCGACGTCGGCGATCGATGGCTCTATGCGTGCAAGCGTGACGCTCATTTGATCAGCGGCAGCGTCTCGTATTGGTGGAACGGCGGCGGCGACGGCAGCGTCCATTCCAGCGTGGTGGCGCCAGGTCCCCATGGATTGGCCGCCGCCCGCTCCTTGCGGACGAAGGCCTGCACGATGCCGAAGAAGAACACCAGCACGCCGAAGCCGGAAATGAACGAGCCGATCGAGGAGATGAAATTCCAGTCGGAGAACGCGTCCGGGTAATCGACGATGCGGCGCGGCATCCCGGCCAGCCCCAAGAAGTGCTGCGGGAAGAACACGATGTTGACGCCGATGAAGGTCAGCCAGAAGTGCAGCTTGCCGACGAACTCCGAGTACATGTAGCCGGTCATCTTCGGGAACCAGTAGTACCAGCCGCCGAAGATGGCGAACACGGCGCCGAGCGACAGCACGTAGTGGAAGTGCGCGACCACGTAATAGGTGTCCTGCAACACCCGGTCGACGCCGGCATTGGCCAGCACCACGCCGGTGACGCCCCCGAGCGTGAACAGGAAGATGAAGCCGATCGCCCACAGCATCGGCGTCTTGAACTCGATCGAGCCGCCCCACATCGTGGCGATCCAGGAGAAGATCTTCACGCCGGTCGGCACCGCGATCACCATGGTGGCGGCGATGAAATAGGCCTGCACGGTGGACGACATGCCGACCGTGTACATGTGATGCGCCCAGACGACGAAGCCGATGCCGCCGATCGCCACCATGGCATAGGCCATGCCGAGATAGCCGAACACCGGCTTCTTCGAGAATGTCGCCACGATCTGGCTGACCATGCCGAAGCCGGGCAGGATGAGGATGTAGACTTCGGGGTGGCCGAAGAACCAGAACAGATGCTGGAACAACAGCGGATCGCCGCCGCCTTGCGGATCGAAGAAGGTGGTGCCGAAATTGCGGTCGGTGAGCAGCATGGTGATGGCGCCGGCCAGCACCGGCAGTGCCAACAGCAACAGGAACACCGTCACCAGCTGCGACCATACGAACAGCGGCATTTTGTGCATGGTCATGCCGGGCGCGCGCATGTTGAAGATGGTGGTGATGAAGTTGATGGCGCCGAGGATCGACGAAGCGCCGGCGAGATGCAGCGACAGGATGGCGAAATCCATCGCCGGGCCGGGATGGCCGTAGGTCGATAGCGGCGCATAAATGGTCCAGCCGGCACCGACGCCGTTGGCGCCCGGCTCACCCTCGAAGAACATCGACGACAACAGCAGCGCGAACGACGCCGGCAACAGCCAGAACGAAATGTTGTTCATGCGCGGGAACGCCATGTCCGGCGCGCCGATCATCAACGGGATCATCCAATTGCCGAAGCCGCCGATCATCGCCGGCATGACCATGAAGAAGATCATGATCAGCCCGTGCGCGGTGACGAAGACGTTGTAGGTGTGGGTCTCGTGGAAGAACTGCAGGCCGGGATACATCAGCTCGGCGCGGATCGCGATCGAGAGTAAGCCGCCGATCACGCCGGCAACCAGCGCGAACACCAGGTACATTGTGCCGATGTCCTTGTGGTTCGTCGAATAGAGATAGCGGCGCCAGCCGTGCGGGATGGCGTGCCCGTTATCGTCGCCGTGTACCGCGTGTGCCATCGTGTCCATTGCCAGTTCCTTCACTTGAGGCCGTCGGTCGGGGCTCAACTCAATGCCGGGGATTACTGCTGCGCCGCCAGTCCGGCCGCCGCCACTGTCGTCGGCGCAGTATTGTCTGCGCCGGCGTATTTCTGCTTCGCCTGCGCGGCCCAGGCCGCAAAACCCTTGTCGTCGGTGACCCGCACCGTGATCGGCATGAAGGCGTGATCCTTGCCGCACAGTTCCGAGCATTGGCCGTGGAAGGTGCCTTGGATCGTCGCCTTGAACCAGGTGTCGTTGATGCGGCCCGGCACGGCGTCGATCTTGATGCCGAATGATGGCACGGCGAAGGAATGGATGACGTCGGCGCCGGTCACCAGCACGTGCACCACCTTGTTCACCGGCACGACCATTTCATTATCGACGGTCAAGAGCCGCGGCTGATCCGCCTTGAGGTCCTTTTCGGCGACGATCAGCGAATCGAATTCGAAATTGCCGTTATCGGGATAGGCGTAGCTCCAGTACCACTGCTTGCCGGTCGCCTTGATGGTGAGATCCGGCGTCGGCACGTCGAGCTCGGTGAACAGCAGCCGGAACGAGGGGATCGCGATCAGCACCAGGATGAGGACCGGGACGACGGTCCAGATGATTTCGATCGGCGTGTTGTGGGTTGTACGCGACGGCGTCGGATTGGCCCGCGCATTGAAGCGGATAATGATGATCAAGAGCAGGGCGAGAACGAAGATCGTAATCGCGGTGATGATCCAGAGCACGAAAGTATGGAAGCCGATGATGTCGGCCATGACCGGGGAGGCGGCATCCTGCAGGCCGAGTTCCCAGGGCGACGGTTGGCCGAGCCCGGCAAGAGCCGAGCCAGCGCTGGCGAACAGGGCGGTCACCGCGATGGCGGTCAAACGTAACAACACCTTCATCTGTCTCTCTGCTCCCTGTTTCTGATCTTGGTCATGACTGCCGGCGAACAGCGCACACTATTTCGAGCGCCGACCGCAACAGTATGACGCCGCCTGCGTCCGGCGGGGCTTGCGCCACGGTTCTGGTTGGCAGGCATCGGCGGGATGGGGAAATCCCAGACCCTCAAACCACAAATCCGGGTCTGCTGCAATGCACTCTTAACTCTGCTGTTCAGGGTCTGGATAAGCGCTGTGCGTAGCCGCTTTCTAGCGTGGCCGGCGGGGAACTTCATCCACCTTTCCATGGCCACAATGCCTTGATTTGGATCAATCTTGACACCGTGGGCTCACCATGTACGCAGGCTCGCCCAGCGACCGCGCTTGATGATTCGGATGCCCAGCGGGGGGCGACTCGTCGAGGGAAACACGACTATGGCGATATTCGATGTCGCGCGGCGGCTGCGGGCGTCCGCGCTGGCCGGCGCCGCGGTCCTGCTGGCGTCGGCGCTGCCGTTCGCTGGGGAGGCCGCCGCCCAGGGCGCGGTCCGTTCGGTCCATGGCGACTGGCAGATCCGCTGCGAGACCCCGCCCGGCGCCCAGAACGAGCAATGCGCGCTGATGCAAAGCGTGACGGCGGAGGACCGCCCCAATCTGGGCCTGGTCGTGATCGTGCTCAAGACCAGTGATCAGAAGAGCCGGCTGATGCGCGTCGTGGCGCCGCTTGGCGTCTTGATCCCGTCGGGGCTCGGGCTGAAGATTGACAACAATGACGTCGGCCGCGCCGGCTTCGTGCGCTGCCTGCCGAACGGCTGCATCGCCGAAGTGGTCATGGACGACAACCTGATCAACAAGTTGCGCAACGGCCAGACCTCGACCTTCATCATCTTCCAGACGCCCGAGGAAGGCATCGGCTTTCCCATGAGCCTGAAGGGTTTTGGCGAGGGCTACGACCAGCTGCCGTAAACTTGCCGACAGCGACTGCGCGCAGTCGTCGCGCCCGGCCGTCACCGGCGGCGATTGACGGACCCATTCGGGAGCTTACCCTCGCCAGCAAAGACTGCGGGGAGGGAAGCTCGTGAGTGCAGGCTGCAAAGTCGTCGCTATTGCCGCAATGCTGTGCGCCGTCATTATTGGCGGGGCCTCGGCAGCGCTTGCCGAGGCCGATTATCCTAGC
>JBEKKM010000062.1:0-23877 GCA_050010715.1 Xanthobacteraceae bacterium
GAAGTAGGACAGGCCGATGAATTCCTGCATCAGCGAAATGCCGGGCCCCGACGTTGCAGTAAAGGCGCGGGCGCCGTTCCACGATGCACCGATCACGATGCCGATCGAGGCGAGTTCGTCCTCGCCCTGGACGATGGCGTATTTTGCCTTGCCGGTCGCCGGGTCGTGGCGCAGCCTCTTGCAGTGGCTGGTAAAGGCGTCGGCCAGCGAGGACGACGGCGTGATCGGATACCAGGCGCAAACCGTGGCGCCGCCGTATACCGCGCCGAGCGCCGCCGCTGAATTGCCCTCGATGAAAATGCGGTCACCGACTTTGTCGGACTTTTGCAGGCGTATCCCGATCGGACACTTCAGATTCTGCAGCGCCCAGTCGCGGCCGAGATGCAGCGCATGGACGTTCGACGACAAGAGCTTTTCCTTGCCCTTATATTGCTCGCCGATCAGCGTCTCGATCACCTTCGGATCCATGTCGAGCAATGCCGACAACGCACCGAGATAGATGATGTTCTTAAACAGCTGACGCTGGCGCGGATCGGTATAGGTCGAGTTGGTGATGGCGGTGAGCGGCACGCCGATGACGGTGATGTCGTCGCGGAATTTCGACTTCGGCATCGGCTTGGTCGAATCGTAGAGCAGATAGCCGCCGGGCTCGATGGAGGCGACATCCTTGTCCCAGGTCTGCGGGTTCATTGCCACAATCATGTCGGTGCCGCCGCGGGCGCCGAGATGGCCGGCTTCGGAGACCCGCACCTCGTACCAGGTCGGCAGGCCCTGGATGTTCGAGGGGAAAATGTTGCGCGGCGACACCGGCACGCCCATGCGCAGGATGGAGCGGGCGAACAGCTCGTTGGCGCTGGCCGAACCCGAGCCGTTGACGTTGGCGAAGCGGACGACGAAATCGTTTACGCTGCAGATTGGGTTCGCTGCTGGCATGCTTGTTCCGCGTGAGTCATGTCGATGAGGTATTTCTGCATGTCCCAGGCCCCGGTGGGACAGCGTTCGGCGCAAAGGCCGCAGTGCAGGCACACGTCCTCGTCCTTCACCATGACGCGGCCGGTCTTGAGGTTATTGGCGACATAAAGGTCTTGGGTGTGGTTCTTGGCCGGCGCCTGCAGCCGCGTGCGCAGATCGGCTTCTTCGCCGTTCGCGGTGAAGGTGATGCAGTCCATCGGGCAGATGTCGACGCAGGCGTCGCATTCGATGCAGAGCTGGCCGGTGAAGACGGTCTGGATGTCGCAATTGAGGCAGCGCTCGGATTCCTTGAGCGCTAGCTCCAGATCGTAGCCGAGCTCGACCTCGGCCTTGATGTCGCGCAGCGCCACGACCTTCTCGCGATGCGGCACCCGATAGCGCTTATCCAGCGTGATCTCGTTGTCGTAAGACCATTCGTGGATGCCCATCTTCTGGCTCGACACCGCGACCTGCGGCGGCGGGCGGACATTGACGTCCTCGCCGCGGCAGAACCTGTCGATCGAGATCGCGGCCTCATGGCCGTGCGCCACCGCCCAGATGATGTTCTTCGGTCCGAACGCGGCGTCGCCACCGAAGAACACTTTTGGATTGGTCGACGCCATGGTCTTGGTATCGACCTTCGGCATGTCCCACTTGTCGAACTCGATGCCGCAATCGCGCTCGATCCAGGGGAAGGAATTCTCTTGCCCGACGGCGACCAGCACATCGTCGCACGGGAAATGCTGGTCCGGTTCGCCGGTCGGCACCAGATCGCGGCGGCCTTTGGCGTCGCGCACCGCCTTGACCTTCTCGAACACGACGCCGGTCAGCTTGCCGTTGTCGTGGGTAAATTCCTTCGGCACCAGGAAATTGAAGATCGGGATGTCCTCGTGCATGGCGTCCTCCTTTTCCCAGGGGGACGCCTTCATCTCCTCGAAGCCGGAACGCACGATCACCTTGACGTCCTCGCCGCCGAGCCGACGCGAGGAGCGGCAGCAATCCATCGCGGTGTTGCCGCCGCCAAGCACGATGACGCGCTTGCCGATCTTGTCGATGTGGCCGAACGAGACGCTGGACAGCCAGTCGATGCCGATGTGGATGTTCTTGACCGCTTCCTTGCGGCCGGGGATGTCGAGATCGCGGCCGCGCGGCGCGCCGCAGCCGACGAAGACGGCGTCAAAATCTTCCGCGAGCAACGCCTTCAGGCTGTCGATGCGCTTTGAGCCGACAAATTCGATGCCGATATCGAGGATGTAATTGCACTCCTCGTCAATGACGCTTTCCGGCAGGCGGAATTTTGGAATCTGGGTGCGCATCATGCCGCCGGATTTCGGATCCTGGTCGAACACCACGCATTGGTAGCCCATCGGGGCCAGGTCCCGCGCCACCGCAAGCGAGGCTGGGCCGCCGCCCACGAGCGCGATGCGCTTGCCGTTCTTGATCTTGGGCGCCTTGGGCAGGCGGTCTTTGATGTCGTCCTTGAAGTCGGCGGCGACGCGCTTGAGCCGGCAGATTGCCACCGGTTCTTTCTCAACGCGGCCGCGGCGGCATGCGGGTTCGCACGGCCGGTCGCAGGTGCGTCCTAAAATTCCCGGGAACACGTTGGAGTCCCAGTTGATCATGTAGGCGTCGCTGTAGCGGCCCGCCGCGATCAAACGGATGTATTCGGGCACCGGCGTGTGCGCCGGGCAGGCCCATTGGCAATCCACCACTTTGTGGAAGTAATCCGGGACCGAAATGTCGGTTGGTTTCATCTATTCCTCTTACCCGCAGCACCCGCTCTTACAGGCGGTAAGCACGCTGCTGCGTGGATCAGGCTCCCTCTACGACGGCCCCCGTAGCCGAATCCGGCGCGGGATACTAGTCGAGGGGGGTGCGGATTACTACCGCTTCTGCTTGTTATAACAAGGTTTTGTGGCCCGTGGTGCTTAACAAGCGCGCGCCCGGATAGCGCTCACGGACGGTACCCCGATAGCGCCGCGAAAGCTATCCTTTTTCGCAACATAACTCATTGAAAATACGGACAAAATTGTGTCGTGCATCGACTTGCGCCTTGCCGCACGTCGTGATTTGAGGGGCTATGCGCGAACTGTTCGAGAATACGCCGTCCGAAGACCCCATAGAGGCGACGCGCCGCAGCATGCGGACGGTGCTGCCGCGCCGTTTCTACGAAACGGCGGCCACGGCGGCGGTGGCGGACGGCTACGCCGTGCGCCTCGACAACAAGCCGGTGCGCACGCCGGCGCGCCGCGTGCTAGCGACGCCGACGCTGGCGCTGGCCGAGGCCATCGCCGCGGAATGGCATGCACAAAAGGACGTGATCGATCCGGCAAAGATGCCGCTGACGCGCCTTGCCAACGCGATCATTGACGGTGTCGCCGACGCGCCGCAGCCGGTCGCCGCCGAAATCGCCAAGTACCTGGCGTCCGATCTCGTGTTCTATCGCGCTGCCTCGCCGCCGGGGCTCGTCGAGCGCCAGGCGCGCCATTGGGATCAGATCCTCGACTGGGCACGGCGGGCGCTCGGCGCCGAATTCAAGCTGGGCGAGGGGGTCGTCTATGTCGCGCAGCCCGAGGCCGCGCTTGCCGCCGCGCGCGCCGCCATCCGTGAGGAACCGTGGCGGCTTGGCGCCGTGCACGTCATCACGACGCTCACCGGCTCGGCGCTGATCGCGCTCGCCATGGCGCACGGCGCGCTTTCAGCCGACGCCGCCTGGCAGGCGGCGCACGTCGACGAGGACTGGAACATGGCGCAGTGGGGCCGCGACGAGATGGCGATGGCGCGTCGGGACTTCCGTCTTGCCGAATTTTCAGCTGCGGCGACGGTGCTGGGCTGCTGTCCTCAGGCCGAGCGCTGACCTATATCGAAACAATTTTAGGGAATGTCGCGCGTTGATTTTAGATAATTTGCGCCATCCTCCTCCGATCGTGCTCCAGCCAACTTCAGGGCTTCCCGGGTTTTTTGGGTTTTCCAGACTTGGCGGCGCACCGATTGGAGACCGCCATGGTCAACTTTTGGGCCAATTGGATCGAGGCCGTTCGCTTCACCTGCGAGGCGCAAGGCGTGATCTCGGCGCGGCTCATATTGTTTGCCAGCGCGGCGCCGAACGCGGCGGTCGAAGCCGAGCGGATGATTTCTGAAAAAATCGTTGCTTTCTCGGCCGCCCATGACGCCGCCGAACGGGCGCTGGCAGAAGGGATGAGCATCTATGCCGCCGCCGAGCGGGCCTACCAGCCGCTGCGGCGCTGCGTAAGCGCCAATTCCAGCCGGCTCGGCCTGGAACTGCATTAAAATCTGCGGGATGAGCTCGACGTGGGCGAGCCCAAGCCCTCTTGATGCAGAAAAGTCACACCCAGCCAGAATCGTTATGGCGTTATGTGTCTTTGCTTGCTTGCCCGAATTTCGCCTTTAGTAATCGATCCTAGGTGGGAAATCCCGTTGCGACGGACTCTACCGATGGGTGCGACGATCGATCAGGAAGTGGGCGCCGGATCAGCCGATGAGCTGAAGGGGCTCGATATCCTATTGGTCGAAGACTCGCGGGATGTCGGCGACGCGGTGAAGATGCTCCTTGAGCTGTGCGGAGCGCACGTGGACGGACCTGCGGCAAATACGGCCGAGGCCGAGGGCTTGCTCGCCGCGCACCGGCCCGACGTCGCTCTGGTCGATTTCCATCTGCGTGGCGGTGAAGAGTCCTCCGGCTTGATCACGCGGCTGCGCCAGCAGGGTGTGCCCGTTATCGTGCTGTCCGGATCGTTCGGATTTGGACCGGTGCCGGCGGTCGAGGGCGCGACCTTCCTGGAAAAGCCGGTTGCCGAAGCCGACCTGCTCGCGCATTTGAGCCCGTTCATCGCCAGGAAAACGGCGCAGTAAGCGGCGGCCGCAACAGCGGCGTATAATCAGCCGCCGGTCACGCTCATGTGGCGCGCCAATGCCGGCCTCCGGTGCCGGCGGTCGATGACGAAGTCGTGACCCTTGGGCTTGCGCGAAATCGCCTCGTCCATGGCGGCAAACAACAGATCGTCGCTTTCGGAGGCGCGTAGCGGCTTGCGCAGATCGGCGGCGTCCTCCTGGCCGAGGCACATATAAAGCGTGCCGGTGCAGGTCACGCGCACGCGATTGCACGATTCGCAGAAATTGTGCGTCATCGGCGTGATGAAGCCCAAGAGCCCGCCGGTCTCGGCGACGCGAACATAACGCGCCGGGCCGCCGGTGCGATAATCGATGTCGGCGAGCGAAAAGCGTTCCGCAAGCCGGGCGCGCGCAATCGACAGCGGCAGATATTGCTCGAGCCGGCCCTCGCCGATCTCGCCGAGCGGCATGACTTCGATCAGCGTCAGATCCATGCCGCGGCCGTGCGCCCATTCGATCAGGTTTGGGAATTCGTCGTCGTTGACGCCTTTGAGCGCGACCGCGTTGATCTTGATTTTCAGGCCTGCGGCAAGCGCCGCGTCGATGCCGGCCAGCACCTGGTCCAGAGAACCCCAGCGCGTGATGGCGCGGAATTTCTCCGCATCGAGCGTATCGAGCGAGACGTTGAGGCGCCGCACGCCGGCCGCCTTGATCTCTTGCGCATATTTGGCGAGTTGCGAGCCGTTGGTGGTCAGCGTGAGCTCATCGAGAGCGCCTGTGTGCAGATGCCGCGACAGCGAGTTGACGAGGGTCATAATGCCGCGCCGGACCAGCGGCTCGCCGCCGGTGAGGCGAAGCTTGCGGACGCCGCGCGCGATGAAGGCGGAGCACAGCCGGTCGAGCTCTTCCAGTGTCAGAACATCGGCCTTGGGCAGGAAGGCCATATTCTCGGACATGCAATAGACGCAACGGAAATCGCAGCGGTCAGTGACCGAAACGCGCAAATAAGAGATATCGCGGCCGAACGGATCGACCAGCGACGGCCGCCCGGCGGCACCGTCAAACTTTTGCGCTTCTGTACCGTTCATCGTCATGCTGTGCGCTTTCACGCGGCCCATCGGCACGCGTTGCTGCAGCGTTTCCTCTAAAATCAAAGCCAATGCTCTACAGGCTTTAGATAATCAACAATTGTGCCGGATAAAGCCCTGACGGTCCAGGACATCTTGCCCCGGAGCGGCTGACGCAACCCGCGCTCGTGCTAGCGCTGCACCGGTGGCGGCGGGGGGAAGGCCGAGTCAGACGGCTGCTGCTGCTGTGGTGGTGGTGGCGGCGCGCTGGCCCTGGCGGCGGACTTATGCGGCCTCGGTCTCGGTGCCAGCTTGTGCGGCGGCGGGGCCGGCTGGAGCACCACGGCGACCGGATTGGGTTGAATATCCGGGGGCGGGTTCTCGAACATATTGTGTTCGGGCATGCGGACGGTGACTTGGACCGTCTGCGGCAGGTAGCCGTTCTTGGCGAAAGACACCGATTGGTTTTCCGGCGGCACCGTGAGCGAACACGGCGTCAGGCAGGTCTGGCCTTGCGCCGTACGCACGTCGGCGCCCGGTGGATCGGATTCGAACTGCAAGGCGGTCGGCGGCGGCGGCGCAGAGTGGAACGACATCCAGTCGGGCAGGGCCAGGGATGAACTAGAGCACCCTGCCAGCGTGGTGGCCAAAGCGAAAACGCTCGCTGTGACGATAACGCGTACGCGCAACATGAACCCACCGTCCTCGTTTGAGCCTAGGCCGGTCGGCCGCTTTGGTAAAGACCGATTGACGCAAGGGGAAATGGCCATGGGCAGGGTGTGGTGACGTGGTCACGCAGTTTCGACTGGTTAGGTGTCTGCCCGAGCGGCTCGATAAAAACGAGAGATTATAGATATTTAGGAGAGCAAACAGGCAAGCGGGGTGATGCCGGGTCGTGAACTCTGACCAGGTCGATTTCGTTAAGGTTAATCAGCGCCAGTGCACTCCCAGCCGCCCTACGGCCGCTCCGCCACAATGGCGGAAATGGCTGTCGGCAATTCGCCATAGGAACTGATGATGCGGTCCGGCTGCAACGTTGCGATCGGGACTTCGCTGTAGCCGAAGTCGACCGCGATCACCGGCACCTGCGCGGCGCGGGCGGTACGCACGTCGGTGCCGGAATCGCCGATCATGATCGCGTCCGCCGGTTCGCCGCTGGCGCGCAGGATGGTTTGGCGCAAAATTTCCGGATGGGGCTTCATCACGCCGAACGTGTCCTGGCCGCAGATCGCGGCGAAGTAGGGCGTCAAATTCAGCTTGGTCAGCAAGAGCCGAGACAGCCATTCGAGCTTGTTGGTGCACACCGCCAGCCGGTAACCGTCGCCGGCCAGCCGGTCGAGCGTCGCCTCAAGCTGGGGGAAGGGCCGCGAGCGATCGGCGATATGCGCGGCATAGTGCTCGATATAGCCGGCGAACAGCCGGTCCATCTCCGCCTTGGTGGCGGGGCGGCCTTCTTCGACTAGCGCGCGCTCGAGCATGCCGCGCGAGCCGCCGCCGATCAGCCGGCGGGCTGCCGCGAACGGCATGGCGGGGAGGCTTTCGCGCGCCAGGATCAGGTTGAGCGTGTCGATGAGGTCGGGCGCGGTATCGATCAGCGTGCCGTCGAGATCGAAGACGATGGTGAGCATGGCGCTTCGCCTAACCGGCAAGCGGCCGCCGCGCAAGGCTCTAGGATCGCCAGCCGAACGCGGTTAGATACCGGCCACGCCCGATGGCATTTTTGCCGGGGCCGGGAGGCCTGCCACCTTATGGACATCGAGGCTCAAAAACGCGCCGCTGCCGCCCGCGCCGTCGAATTCGTGCGCCCGGGTATGCGGCTTGGGCTCGGCACCGGCTCGACCGCCAAGCACTTTGTCGATTTGCTTGGAGAGCGCGTCCATGGCGGCCTCGACGTTGTGGCCGTCCCCACCTCGGAGACGACCCGCGCCCAGGCCAAGCGGCTCGGCATCACGCTGACCACGCTAGACGAGACGCCGGAACTCGATCTGACCATCGACGGCGCCGACGAGATCGCCCCGGATTTGACCCTGATCAAGGGCGGCGGCGGCGCGCTGTTGCGGGAGAAGATCGTCGCCGCGGCTTCCGCCAGGATGCTGGTGATCGCTGACCAGTCGAAATGGGTGGCAATGCTCGGCCGTTTCCCGCTGCCGATCGAAATCGCGCCCTTTGGCGCCGCCGCTACCCGCCGCGCGGTCGAGGCCGCGACGGCGGCCGCCGGCTGCCCGGGTGCGGCGCCTATCCGCAAGGCTGCAAACGGCCATGCTTTCGTCACGGATGGCGGGCACTGGCTGCTGGACGCCCAATTGCAGCGCATCCCCGACCCGCAGGCTATCGCGGCGCGGCTTGCTGCGGTCCCAGGCGTCATGGAACATGGCTTGTTCATCGGTCTGGCGCGGACTGCTATTGTCGCCGGTTCGGACGGGGTGCGCCTCATCGAGCGGCCCTAATCTTCAAAAGCACGGAGGGAGTGCGGCTATGATCGCCCGTCTTGCACTGCGTCACGTCATATTGCGGAAAGTAGGCATGGCCGCGCTGATTGCGCTCGCCGCGATCGGTATTACCGCGCCAGCATCGGCGCAAAACCAGCAACTGTCCGCCAACGCCATTCTGATCGCCAAGCAGATCGTCCAGCTCAAAGGCGTTCAGCAAATGATGGACCCGATCGCGATCGGCGTCGTCGAGAAGGTCAAGGGCATCGTCATGCAGTCGAATTTCATGTGGGCAAAGGACATCAACGAAGTCACAGCCCAGATGCACAAGGAATTCGATGGACGCTCCAGCGAGATGGTCGACGCTGCCGCGCGCGCCTATGCCGCGCATTTCACCGAGCCCGAGCTGAAGCAGATTTTGGCGTTCTACCAATCCCCCGTCGGCCAGAAGATGATCGTCGAAGAGCCGAAGGCCATCGAAGACTCGATGCACGGCGCCGCCGAATGGGCGGACAATCTATCGGTCGACGTCATGAACCGTATGCGCGCCGAAATGAAGAAGCGCGGACACGATATGTAGCATGTCGGATTTCGACGTCGACCTGTTCGTCATCGGCGGCGGCTCGGGCGGCGTGCGCGCCGCGCGCATCGCCGCGCAGCATGGCGCCCGCGTCATGTTGGCGGAGGAATATCGCCTCGGCGGCACCTGCGTCATTCGCGGCTGCGTGCCGAAAAAGCTCTTGGTCTATGCCTCGCGCTTCCACGGCGAATTCGAAGATGCCGCAGGCTTCGGCTGGACCGTGCCGCACGCCACATTCGATTGGGCGACGCTGATCGCCAACAAGGATAAGGAGATCGGGCGGCTCGAAACCGTCTACGGCACGCTTCTGGAGAAGTCCGGTGTCAAGGTCTTCAAGAACCGCGCCACGCTCGCCGATGCCCACACCGTGCAAGTGGCGAACGGCGATCGCGTCAAGGCGGCGCATGTTTTGATCTCGACCGGCGGGACGCCGAGCTTCGGCGACAAGATTCCCGGCATCGAGCACGCCATCTCGTCCAACGAGGCGTTCCACCTGGCGGAATTGCCGCGCCGCGTGGTGATCCAGGGCGGCGGCTATATCGCGGTCGAATTCGCCGGCATTTTTGCCGGCCTCGGTTCGCACGTGACGCTGGTCTACCGCGGCGAAAACATCTTGCGCGGTTTTGACGACGATGTGCGCCAACATTTGCGCATGGACATGGAGAAACATGGCATCAGGGTGGTCACCGGCTGTACCGTCGCGGCGATCGAACAGGCCGGCACGCATTATTCGGTGCGGCTCTCCAGCGGCAATCACATTCCCGCCGACAAAGTGATGTTCGCCACCGGCCGCGTGCCGAACGTCGCCAAGCTTGGACTGAAAGAAGCCGGCGTCGAAATTGCGAAGAACGGCGGCATTGCCGTCGACGAATATTCGCGCACCACGGCGCCGAACGTTTATGCCGTCGGCGATGTGACCAACCGGATCAACCTGACGCCGGTCGCAATCCGCGAAGGCCACGCGTTCGCCGACACCGTGTTCGGCGGCAAGCCAACCGTCGTCGATCACGCCAATGTGCCGACCGCAGTGTTCTCCGAGCCCGAGGTCGGCGCCGTCGGCCTCACCGAGGCCCAGGCGCGGGCGAAACTCCCACAAACCGACGTCTACAAATCGATGTTCAGGCCGCTCAAGGCGACGCTGTCGGGCCGCGACACCACGGTGCTCTTGAAACTGATCGTCGACGGCGAGACTGACCGGGTGGTCGGCTGTCACATTGTCGGCGAGGGCGCCGCCGAGATGGTGCAGCTCGCCGCCGTCGCCGTGAAAATGCGGGCCACCAAGGCCGATTTCGACGCCACCATGGCGCTGCACCCGACCATTGCCGAGGAACTGGTGACGATGCGGACCCGCAGCGCCACCTACGCCCGGGAAGCGGCGGAGTAGGCTGATTTTACCGGCTAAATCGTTGGGGTGTCGCAGGCCTTCGACGCCGTGTATAACACCGGAAAATTGTTGACGGTCATCGGGTCTGTTGACTGTCAGGTGACGGAGACGGTGTGATGTCTACGCGTTTGAACATGGCGAAGTGGAGTCCGGATTCCTGGCGCTCCAAGCCGCGATTGCAGATGCCGGATTATCCGAATCCGAAGGCTCTCAGCGACGTTGAAGCCCAACTTGCGACCTTTCCGCCGCTGGTTTTTGCCGGCGAGGCGCGCAACCTGAAAAAGGCGCTGGCTCAGGTGGCGGCCGGCAACATGTTCCTGCTGCAAGGCGGCGATTGCGCGGAAAGCTTTGCCGAGCACGGCGCCAATAACATTCGCGACTTTTTCCGGCTGTTCTTGCAGATGGCGGTGGTGCTGACCTATGCGGCGGCCGAGCCGGTGGTGAAGGTCGGCCGCATCGCCGGCCAATTCGCCAAGCCGCGCACGTCGCCGACGGAAAAGCGCAACGGCGTCGAGTTGCCGGTCTATCGTGGCGACATCATCAACGGCACCGATTTCACGCCTGAGGCGCGCACGCCGGATCCGCGCCGGCAGTTGGAAGCCTATCGGCAATCGGCGGCGACGCTCAATCTGTTGCGCGCCTTCGCCACCGGCGGCTATGCCAATCTGTCGAATGCGCATCAATGGATGCTGAGTTTCGTCAAGGATAGCCCGCAATCGAAACGCTACCAGGAACTCGCCGGCCATCTCACTGAGGCGCTCAATTTCATGCGTGCCTGCGGCATCGATCCGGAAGTGCATCCGGAAATGCGCACCACCGATTTCTTCACTAGCCACGAGGCGCTGCTGCTCGGCTACGAGCAGGCTTTCACCCGCGTCGATTCGACGACTGGCGATTGGTACTGCACGAGCGGCCACATGGTGTGGATCGGCGATCGCACCCGTCAGGCCGACCACGCCCATGTCGAATATTGCCGTGGCATCAAGAATCCGCTCGGCTTGAAGACCGGGCCGTCGCAGAAGCCGGACGAATTGCTGCGGATCATGGACATTCTCGACCCGGACAACGAACCCGGCCGGCTGACCTTGATCTGCCGCGTCGGCGCCGACAAGGCCGCCGATCTGTTGCCGCCCCTGGTGCGCGCGGTGAAACGCGAGGGCCGCAACGTGGTGTGGTCGTGCGATCCGATGCACGGCAACACCATCACCTCGGTCACCGGCTACAAGACCCGGCCGTTTGACCAGATCCTCAAAGAGACGCGGACATTTTTTCAAGTTCATGCCGCCGAAGGCACGATTGCCGGCGGCGTGCATCTGGAAATGACCGGCCAGAACGTCACCGAATGCACCGGCGGTGCGCGTGCCATCAGCGACGAGGATTTGAACGACCGCTACCACACGGTGTGCGATCCCCGCCTCAACGCCGAGCAGTCGCTCGACTTGGCATTCCTGCTCGCCGACCTGCTGAAATCCGAGCGCCAGGGCAAGGCGAAACCGCTGCCGGCGGTGGCGGGGATGTAACGGAAGGCGGATGACGGAGGACAGATGACGGACGACGGAAAATAGAATGCGGGCGACAGCGATTATATCTATCTTATCTGTCCTCTGTTGTCCGTCGTCCGTCATCCGCTGAACCATGACCGAGCGCCCCGCCGATCGCCTCGCCATTGCCGTCGCGCAGCTCAACCCGATCGTGGGCGACGTCTCCGGCAATCTTGAGCGCGCCCGCGCCGCGCGGGCGGCCGCCGCCAAAGACAAAGCCGACATCGTCGCTTTTTCCGAGCTGTTCATCGCCGGCTACCCGCCCGAGGATCTGGTGCTCAAGCCGGCATTCCAGGCCGCCTGCCGCGCCGCCGTCGAGAGTTTGGCGCGCGAGACCGCCGATGGCGGACCTGCGGTGCTCATCGGAGCGCCCTGGGTCGAGGACGGCAAGCTCTACAATGCCTATGCGCTGCTCGCCGGCGGCCGCATCGAGATCGTTCGTTTCAAGGTCAACCTGCCGAACTACGGCGTATTCGACGAGAAGCGTGTATTCGCGCCGGGACCGCTGCCCGGGCCCGTCAGCTTCCGCGGCGTGCGGCTCGGCCTGCCGGTCTGCGAAGATACCTGGACCGACTGGGGCGACTACGAGAACGTGGTCGAATGCCTGGCCGAGACCGGCGCCGAGGTGCTGATCGTGCCGAACGGCTCGCCCTATTGGCACAACAAGAGCGACGTCCGCCTCAATGTCGCCGTCGCCCGCGTCACCGAGTCCGGCCTGCCGCTCGTCTATATCAATCAGGTCGGCGGCCAGGACGAGCTGGTGTTCGACGGTGCTTCCTTCGCTCTCAACGCCGACCGCTCGATCGCATTCCAACTGCCGGCGTTCCGCGAAACGGTGGTGACGACGCAATGGTCGCGCAGCGGCGGGACCTGGCGCTGCACGCAAGGGCCAATCACGCCGGCCGAAGATCCCGAGCAGGCCGATTACACCGCCTGCGTGCTCGGACTGCGCGACTATGTCGACAAGAACCGCTTCAAGGGCGTCGTGCTCGGCCTTTCGGGCGGCGTCGATTCCGCGCTGTGCGCGGCGATGGCGACGGATGCGCTCGGCGCCGCTCGCGTCCGCTGCGTGATGCTGCCGTACCGCTACACATCCAAGGACTCGCGCGACGATGCCGCGGCAATCGCGAAAACGCTCGGCGTAAATTACGCGATCGTGCCGATCGAGAGCGCGGTGGCGGGGCTCGAAGCGGCGCTCGCCGGCGTCTTTGCCGGCGCGCCGCGCGACGTCACCGAGGAGAACCTGCAGGCGCGCGCGCGGGGCACCATCCTGATGGCGATCTCCAACAAATTCGGCGCCATGGTGGTGACCACCGGCAACAAGTCGGAAATGTCGGTCGGCTACGCCACGCTCTATGGCGACATGAACGGCGGCTTCAATCCGATCAAGGACCTCTACAAGACCGAGGTTTTCCGCTTGGCGCGGCTGCGCAACCGCTGGAAGCCCGACGGCGCGCTCGGGCCGAGCGGGGCGGTCATTCCAGAGAACGTGCTCATCCGGGCGCCGAGTGCGGAATTGCGCGAAAACCAGACCGACCAGGATACGCTGCCACCCTACGACATCCTCGATCAGATTCTTGAGCGCCTCGTCGAGCGCGAAGAACCGACTGCATCCATCATCGCCGCCGGTTTCGACCGCGACACCGTGATGAAGGTGGAGCGCATGCTCTATCTCGCCGAATACAAGCGCCGCCAGGCGGCGCCGGGGGTGAAGGTGACGCTGAAGAATTTCGGCCGCGACCGGCGCTATCCGATCGTCAACCGTTTTCAGGACTCAGGCCAGGCCTTGCCGGAGCCCGACCGCACCCTGGTCAAAAGCGCCGCCATGGCGAAGGCCGGCGCAGCGGATTTTTGATCGTTCTTACCGCGACACGAACGGCGGCCCGACCGTGCGCACGGTGCGCTTGGAGGGATTGGTGTCGGGCGTGTTCGCCGGTTGCGCGGATGTCGGTGTCGGCGCAGGTGTTGTTGCAGGTGTCGTTGTGACGGCCGCCGGCTGACCGGGCGCGCCTTTGACCGGCTTGGGCTGCGGCGCTTGTGACAGTGTCTTCGAAGTCTGGTCGGTGACGACGATGTCGCCGCCCTGCAGCGTCGTGGAGTCGTCGGCATCTTTGAGCGCATCGGCCCAGCTCTGCCCCGGCTTGCGGCACGAGCAGGTCGGCGTGAACTCCTTGCGATAGTGGAAGGCGTTTGGCAGCGCCGTATAAGGCTGGCCGCTTACCGAGACTGCCTGCTCTATGTCCTCGCCCGGATTGTGGTAGCTGTAGAGCGCGACTTCGGCCGCGGGGCACAGCCGCTGGCACGAGCGCTCATCGTCGGCGAAGTGGCTCGACACCGTCGAGTACGAGATCGGGAAATAGTAGCCGTCGCAAGTGCGTACGCAGACCGTCTGAAAGGTGCCGGCCGGCAAGCCGTCGCCGCCGGGATTGAGAATAGTGCCGCCGCCCGAGCCCCCGCCGCCGAACAATTTGTCGAAGAAGCCGGATGGTCCGGCCTCGTTGGCGGCGGCGGTATATTGCGCGCCGCAATTGTTCTGCGCCAACTGCCCGATTAGGGCGCGGCGCTGGCTGTCCTGGCTGCCGGTGCCGCTCTTGAGCTGCTCGAGATCGGTGGTGGCGCGGTCGAGATTGCCGCGCATCTGCTGAATCTGCGAGGTGATCGGCCCGCATTGCGGCACGAGACTCGAGAACAGCGACAGGAAGCCTTGGCCCTCGCAGCCCTGCTTGTGCGCTTGCGCCAGCGCCCGGTCGAGGTCGGCCTGCTGCTTGGCGACGGCGTCTTCGGCACGCTTGACCTGGTCGGCGCGAGTCGGATCGGTCGAGCCGGCATTGATGCTGGCGAGCTGGCTCTCCAGCCGCACGCAGGCCGGGTTCGACGCCGGCTGGTTCGGCGCGCCCTGGGCGGCCGCGGAAGCGGCGAGCGCCACCACGCCAAGCGTTGTTTGGCCAAGACCGCGCAGCAATCTGATGATCATGGACCCCGTCACCCGCCCCCTCGAGCGGTCCGGATCAAGCCCGGCAATGGTGACTAAAGTGTGGATTGCACCTTTCCCCTCCCCCTTGTGGGGAGGGGTAGGGGTGGGGGTCGAGAGGTTGTATGATCGCCCGGTCATTCCGCATCCGGCTGGTTCTCGGGCCGCGCCCGGTCGAAAGCGGGCAGCGCCATGCAGGCGGCATCGACGGCGACAATTTTGGGAAACTTTTCCAGCGGAACCTTCAGCCGCCGCGCATTGGCGACCTGCGGCACCAGGCACAGGTCGGCGATCGTCACCTGCTTACCGCAAGCGTAAGGCCCGGGCTCGATCAGCGCTTCGAGCGCCTCGAAGCCGGTGGTGACCCAATGATGGTACCAGGCATCGATCGCGCTCTGCTCCTGGCCCATCGTGTGCTTCAGGTAGCGCAGCGGGCTGGTATTGTTGAGCGGATGGATGTCGCAGGCGATGAGGTCGGCGAGCGCGCGCGCCTTGGCGCGCCCGATCGGGTCCTTGGGCAATAGCGGCGGCTCGGGCTGCGTCTCATCCAGATATTCGATGATGGCGAGCGACTGCAGCAAATGCTCGCCGCCCGGTGTGACCAGCACCGGCACGCGCATCTGCGGATTGACGGCGCGGAATTCCGGCCGCTTGTTGTGGCCGCCGTCCTTGACCAGGTGAACCGACGCCGTCTCATAGGCGATGCCCTTGAGATTAAGCGCGATGCGCACGCGATACGCCGCTGACGAGCGGAAGTAGGAATAAAGTTTCACGCGTTCCCCCTAATCTTCGCGGTCCAGATCTTGGCCGTCCAAATCTTCGCGGTCCATGGCGTCGGTCTCATTCACCGACTCGGCGACCAGTTCCGCGGACCGCTCGGTGAGTTGCTTGAGCGCGCGATTGAACGCTTCGCGGTCGGCGGGCGTCAGGATCTCGGTGAGTCTGCCGGCAAAGTCGAGCGCGTGCGGCGCTACTTCCTCGTACATCGTCCGTCCTGCCGCGGTGAGCGAGAGAAAGGATTCGCGCATGTCGGCGCGGTTGGCGCGCCGCACCAAAAGCTTGCGCGCTTCCATGAGCGCGACCGCGCGCGAGACCTTGGTCTTGTGCATATGGGTGTGCGCGCCGATGGCCTTGCCGGTCATGACGCCATACTGGCCGAGCGTCACCAGCACCCGCCATTCCGGAACGCCGATGCCGTAGCGCCGCGCATAGACCCGCGACAGCGCCAGCGAGACCAGGCTCGCCACCACGTTGAGCTGGTAGGGCAGGAATTTTTCGAGTTTCAGCGGCGCCTGTTCGCTAGCGACCGTAGCCTCGATCGCCGCAACGTCGGCGTGGCCGGCCGCGGCCTTTCCGTAAGAAGCTTTGTTGCTCCGTGCCATGGCGCGAACATGGCCGAACTTATGGTCCCACGCAACGACCTTGGGCGGGCTCCCAACCGTCGCCGATGAATACAAGCACTCGTGCGGTGTTGGTATCGGTGATAGATTTTGCGATGGAGCCGCCCCGCACGAGGCGGCCTAAATACGGGGGGAGCAAACGTCATGCAGAAACTCGAGGGTTACGACGATCTCGCATTGCTCATCGGGTGGCTATTTTATTCGTCGCTGTTTTGGCTGTACGGGTACTTCAAACTGACCGGCTATGCCGGCACAGTCGGTTACATGACCAAACAGGGCCTGCCTGTTCCGGCACTATTCGCCGTGCTTGCGATCGTTTTTGAACTTGGTGGCGGCATTCTGATGCTTGTCGGCTATCAGACTCGCCTAGTGGCGCTTGGGCTTGCGGTATACGTTGTTGTCGCCGCACTGATCGCGCACACGCACTGGGCTGACGGAAACCAGATGTCCCATTTTTTTAAGAACATGGCGATTGTCGGTGGTTCGCTTGCCTTTTTCGTGGCTGGTGCCGGCGCCTATTCGCTGGATCGGCGAAAAGCTTGAAATGCATGGCCGGCACTTATCCGGCCATGAAACGCCGAACTGTCGTCGCCGGGACGGACTAGCGCGAGCAGACGATCGCGACGAAGTTGTCGCACGTTCCGCCGCTGCATGAGCCCGGGCCGCTGGTCGGAATGGCGCCGGTGATGTCGTCGCGGTCGACTTTGCTGAACGACAGCGCCTGCGCGAACTCGCGCGACTTGCAATATGAATTGGCGACGGCGGCTCCGCATTCCGCGCCCGAGGCGAGGCAGCGGTCGACGCCGTAGCCGTCGGCATTGTTGGCGATGATGAAGACGCGCTTTTCCGCCTGCGCTGAAGCCGCGCCGAACAGCACAGTGGCCAGGGCAGTGGCGGCGATCACGAAACGCATGAAACTCCCCCAAACGGCGCCAAAACGCCCGCGAATTCGGGTCCCGGCACGGACAATGCGACGGCCGGGTTAAGCTTGCGTTAACTGAGCGGGCTTCGGGCGCCGGCCGGAGGCGCCTTGACGCAAAACCCATCCTCGATCATTGTCCCGGCCATGAACGGCCAAACCACCATCTGCGGCATCTGCCCGGAGATTATGAGCTAGCGACAACGCTGGCTGCGGCCGTCTTTTCTCATCATCGAGACCGACAGACGCCCGGCCAGCAGGTCAGAGGTGCGTCTAAACGCGCGTATAATGCGATTCGATGCGATGGACCTGAAACTCTACGATACGCTCACGCGCGAGAAGCGCGTCTTCAAGCCGCTCGATCCGGCCAACGTGCGCATGTATGTGTGCGGGCCGACGGTCTACGATTTTGCCCATATCGGCAATGCGCGGCCGGTGATCGTGTTCGACGTGCTGTTCCGCCTGCTCCGCCATATCTACGGTGCCGACCACGTCACCTATGTGCGCAACATCACCGACGTCGACGACAAGATCAACGCCCGCGCGGCGGAGGAATATCCGGACCTGCCGCTGAACGAGGCGATCCGCAAGGTCACCGAGAAAACCGACCGGCAATTTCACGACGACGTCGCAGCCCTCGGTTGCCTGCCGCCCACGATCGAGCCGCGCGCCACCGAGCACATCGCCGAGATGCGCGCGCTGATCGACCGGCTGGTGGCGTCCGGCAATGCCTATGTCGCCGAAGACAACGTGTTGTTCAGCGTGCCGTCGATGCCGGATTACGGGAGGCTGTCGAAGCGTCCGCTCGACGAGATGATCGCCGGCGCCCGCGTCGAGGTCGCGCCCTACAAACGCGACGCCATGGATTTTGTGCTGTGGAAGCCGTCGAAACCCGGCGAGCCGGCCTGGCCGTCGCCCGCCGGCATCAAGACGCCCGGCCGGCCCGGCTGGCACATCGAATGCTCGGCGATGTCATGGAAGCATCTCGGCGAAATTTTCGACATCCACGGCGGCGGCATCGATCTCGTCTTCCCGCACCACGAAAACGAAATCGCCCAATCGCGCTGCGCCTTCCATACGCCGGTGATGGCGAATTACTGGATGCACAACGGCTTCTTGCAGGTCGAAGGCGAGAAGATGTCGAAGTCGTTGGGCAACTTCGTGACGATTCATGAGTTGCTGAAGAGCGAAAAGTTTGGTGGGCGCAGCTGGCCGGGTGAAGTTCTACGATTGGCAATGCTGGCCACGCACTATAGGCAGCCAATTGATTGGACTGTCGCTAGCCTTGAGGAGTCGTCAAAGAATTTGGCGCATTGGAAGCAGATTGTTTCGCAAGTAGACGAACGAAAAATCGAAATTCAACCGGACCAGACAGTTATTAATTGTCTATTGGATGATCTGAATACTCCTGAACTACTGGGGAGGTTGCACGAGATCGCCAGCGCTGCGCAGCGCAGTGCTGAGTCGCGGGATCTGCTCTACGATACTTTGGTATTTCTCGGGTTAATTCCTGACGGATTTGCAATAGCGAATGCTGTCGCTGACATGGTTCGTGCAGAGACCGGCATTTCGGCTACCGCAAATTCTGCCGTGATCAATGCGCGTGCGCCCGAGATTGAGGCGCGCGTGGAAAGATATTTTTTGACGTTACCTTCTTCGTCAAACTCCAGTTCCGTGGTTACAACCGTCTCGACTATTCTCATGGGTAATCCTACATCATACAAATTTTTGGATGATTGGACGAAGTATAATCCCTATTATCTTTCGTCTCGCGATCGGGAGTATGTCTCTGACGTAATAGGCATCAAAAAATTAAACGACTTGATTGAGCGCCGCCTGGAGGCGCGCAAGAATAAGCGGTTTTCGGAGTCCGATCAAATTCGCGACGATCTCGCAAAGATTGGTGTCGTCCTCATGGACACCAAGAATGGCACCACCTGGGAGGTCGCGCGATGAACGCCCACCCCCAACCAAACCTCGCCATGCGCCCGCTGCTGCCCGCGGATGTGCCGTTGCTCGCGGAAATCTTCCGCGCCAGCATCGAGGAGCTGACGGCGGAGGATTACAGCGAGGCGCAGCAGGAGGCGTGGGCGGAGACTGCCGACGATCTGGACGCATTCGCGGCGCGGCTTACAGCTGAGCTGACGCTGGTGGCGACGTTTGCCGGCTCGCCGGTCGGTTTTGCTTCGCTTGCCGACAATACGCGCATCGACATGCTCTATGTGCATCCGGCGGCGGCCGGGCAGGGTGCCGGCTCCATGCTGTGCGATGCGCTGGAGAAACTTGCGGCCGCCCGCGGCGCCAAGGAAGTCGCCGTCGAGGCGAGCGATACGGCGAGCGGCTTCTTCGAGAAGCGCGGCTACACCGCCACGAGCCGCAACACTGTGTTGCGCGCCGGCGAGTGGCTCGCCAATACCACGATGACCAAACCGCTCACAGCGAAGGGAAGTGCGCCATGAAACGTCCCGATACGCCGTTCCCGCGCCACTGGCTCTATTATCTGATCTTGAAATACGCGGTGATCGCAGCCGCGGTCGCCGTGTCGTTGTATACCGTCTACCGGCTCTATCGCGGTTAGCACCATGGCGCCCCATTCGACATTCTTCGGCATGCGCACCCACCACGTCGTGATTGCGCTCATCGCCATCGTGATCGCGGTCGCTTTGGCCTCCAACTATTATCTGTGGTGAGTGCGCGTCATGCCGCGTGAACGCCTTTATCTGTTCGACACCACGCTGCGCGACGGCGCGCAGACCAACGGCGTCGATTTCACGCTGGCCGACAAGCTCGTCATCGCGCGCATGCTCGACGACCTCGGCATCGACTATGTCGAGGCTGGCTATCCCGGCGCCAATCCGACCGACACCAATTTTTTCGCCGAGAAGCGGCCGCTGCGCACCTGCCTCACCGCCTTCGGCATGACGCGGCGGCCCGGCCGCTCGGTATCGAACGATCCGGGTCTCGTCGCGCTGCTCGATGCGCAGGCCGACGCCATCTGCTTCGTGGCAAAATCCTGGGACTATCACGTGCGCGTCGCGCTGGAGACGACCGAGGACGAGATGCTGGCCTCGATCCGCGACAGCGTGCGCGCCGCCAAGGCAAAGGGCCGCGAAGTGCTGCTCGACTGCGAGCATTTCTTCGACGGCTACAAGGCCAAGCCCGCTTATGCGCTGGCCTGCGCCAAGGCAGCCTATGACGAAGGCGCGCGCTGGGTCGTGCTGTGCGACACCAACGGCGGCACGCTGCCGCACGAGGTGGAAAAGATCGTCGGCGAGGTCTGCAAGGCGATCCCAGGCGATCATGTCGGCATCCACGCCCATAACGACACCGAGCAGGCCGTGGCGAATTCGTTCGCCGCGGTGCGCTCCGGCGCCCGCCAGATCCAGGGCACGCTCAACGGGCTCGGCGAGCGCTGCGGCAATGCCAATCTGGTCTCGATCATTCCGACGCTGAAGCTCAAGCCGGAATTTTCGCAACACTTCGACATCGGCGTGCCGGACGACAAGCTGCAAACCCTCGCCCACGTCTCGCACACCCTCGACGAGATGCTCAACCGCGCGCCCGACCGCCACGCGCCTTATGTCGGCGAAAGCGCATTCGCCACCAAGGCCGGCATTCATGCCTCCGCGATCATGAAGGAGCCGGCGACCTACGAGCACGTCGCGCCGGAAACCGTCGGCAACCGGCGCAAGCTCTTGGTCTCCGATCAATCCGGCCGCTCCAACGTGCTGGCCGAGCTCGAGCGCATCGGGCTGTCCGTCGACAAGGGCGATCCGCGCGTCATCCGCCTGCTCGACGAAGTCAAAGACCGCGAGGCGATCGGGTACGCCTATGAGGCCGCCGATGCCTCGTTCGAGCTTCTGGCGCGGCGCATGCTCGGCAAGGTGCCGCATTATTTCGAGGTGGAAAAGTTCGACGTCAATGTCGAACAGCGCGTCAATGCCAAAGGCGAGCGCGTCACCGTGAGCCAGGCCGTGGTCAAGGTGAAAGTCGGCGACGATGTGTTGATCTCGGCATCGGAAGGCATTGGCCCGGTCAATGCGCTCGACCTGGCGCTGCGCAAGGACCTCGGCAAATACCAAAGCTTCATTACCGGCCTCGAGCTCACCGATTATCGCGTGCGTATCCTCAATGCCGGCACCGAAGCGGTCACCCGCGTGCTCATCGAAAGCGCCGATGAAAGCGGCGAGCACTGGACCACGATCGGCGTGTCGCCGAACATCATCGATGCCTCATTTCAGGCATTGATGGATTCCATCATCTACAAGCTGGTGAAATCGGGCGCGCCGGCGTGAGGGAGAGAATGAGGAGCCGCCATGATCGATCACGTCTCCATCGCCGTGCGCGATATCAAGGCCTCGGCGCGGTTCTATGAAGCGCTGTTAGCACCGCTCGGCATGACGCGGGTGCGCGCATCGCCGAAAACCGTCGGCTTCGGCAAAACCTATCCGGAATTCTGGATCAACGAGCGCGCTCAGCAAAAGCCGCTGCCGGAAGACGCCGGCGCCCACATCGCGCTGCGCGCGCCCGACACCAAAGCGGTCGACGCGTTCCACGCCGCAGCGCTCGCTGCCGGCGCGCATTCGGACGGCGCGCCGGGCATGCGGCATGAATATTCGCCGCACTACTACGCCGCCTTTATCCGCGATTGGGACGGCAACCGCATCGAGGCGGTGACGTTTTTGAAGGACGCGAAGTAGCCGTCATTCCGGATTGCCGCGAAGCGGCAAATCCGGAATCCATAATCACTGACCGTGCAGAATCCGCGCCGATAGAGGATATGGATTCCGGGTTCGCGCGGAGCCTGTCATCGGGCCGGCCACTTCGGGCCGGACCCGTTGACGCGCCCCGGAATGACGGGATCACATCCGCTCGGCCGGAACCGCCATCGTCTTTTCGGCGTCGGTGACGTCGCGCGCGGCATCGCGCAATTTCGGCAGAATGTCTTCGACGCGGTCAGCGACGAGACAATCCACCCGCGGCAGCGCCGGTAGAAACTCCTGCATCCGCATATGATCGACCAGCGTCAGCAGCGGATCCCAATAGCCTTTGATGTTGGCGAGCAGAATCGGCTTCTTGTGGCGGCCGAGCTGTGCCCAGGTGAGTTGCTCGACCAGTTCTTCCAGCGTGCCGATGCCGCCCGGCAGGGCGACAAAACCGTCGGCGCGCTCGAACATCTTAGCTTTGCGCTCGTGCATGTCGCGGGTGACAATCAGCTCTTGAGCAAGCCGCCGCGGGCGTTCGCGGTTGGTCAAAAATTCGGGGATGATGCCGGTCACGTCGCCGCCGTGCTTGAGCACGGCCTCGGCGAGCGCGCCCATCAGGCCGGTCGAGCCGCCGCCATAGACCAGCCGGATATCGTTTTCGGCGAGGATTTTGCCGAAGCTGCGCGCGGTTTCGACAAAGGCCGGATCGGTCCCCGGGCTCGACCCGCAATAGACGCACAGCGCATTGATTTTGCTCATGGAGTCACTTCTCACTAAAAGAACTATGTGGCGTCGATTCGGCCGCGCTGCAAGCGATTTGGGAGCCGCTTTCCGGTGCAGAGAACGGCAAAACACTCTATATGACGGAAAACACGAGTGGAGGCGGCCCACGCGGCCGGTCCAGGCCCGGGCTTTAGATGAGAGACTTGCAACGACCCATGCCGGCGTCCAGGCGCGAGGCGACCGCCGATAGCGGCGCCATGCTGCGCACGCTCGCCCATCTGTGGCCCTATATCTGGCCGGCCGACCGGCGCGACCTTAAAGATCGCGTGATCTTCGCCACCGTGCTGCTGTTCGCCGCCAAGCTCGCCACCGTCGCGGTGCCGTTTACCTTCAAATGGGCGACCGATGCGCTGGCCGGCCACGGCACCGCGCCGCTTGGGCCCGACAATATCATCGCCTGGGCGCTGGCAACGCCGGTGATGATGACGCTGGCCTATGGCGGCATGCGCATCCTGATGGCTGCGCTCACCCAGCTGCGTGATGGCATTTTCGCCAAAGTGGCGATGAACGCGGTGCGCCGCTTGGCGATGCTCACCTTCGAGCACATGCACCTATTGTCACTGCGCTTTCATCTGGAGCGCAAGACCGGCGGGCTCACCCGCGTTCTCGAGCGCGGCCGTAACGCCATCGAGACCATCGTGCGCATGGTGCTCTTGCAGCTGGCGCCGACGATCGTCGAGCTTGCGCTGATCGTTGCCGTGCTGCTGTTCCACTTCGATTGGCGTTACGTCGTCGTGATCACGATCACGGTGGCGCTCTATATGTGGTTCACCTATCTCGCTACCGAATGGCGTATCAATATCCGCCGCGAGATGAATTCGAGCGACACCGATGCCAATGCCAAGGCAATCGACTCGCTGCTCAATTACGAGACGGTGAAATATTTCTCCGCCGAGGCGCGCGAGGCCCAGCGCTACGACCGCTCGATGGCGCGCTATGAGGAAGCGAGCGTCAAGGCTTATGTCTCGCTCGCGGTTCTCAACGCCGGGCAGGCGGCGGTATTCACGCTCGGGCTCGCCGCGACCATGGTGCTGTGCGCCTACGGCATCGAGCACGGCACCAACACGGTCGGCGATTTCGTCATGATCAATGCCATGATGATCCAGCTCTACCAGCCGCTGAACTTCATGGGTCTGGTCTATCGCGAGATCAAACAGGCGGTGATCGACATCGAGATCATGTTCGCGATGCTGTCGCGCAAGCCCGAGATCGAGGACAGGCCGGGAGCCAAGCCGCTGCAGGTGCATGCCGGCACCATTCGCTTCGACAATGTCTCGTTCGCCTATGAGCCGGC
>JBEKKM010000063.1:0-24101 GCA_050010715.1 Xanthobacteraceae bacterium
CGCCGTGATTTTTGTCGCCGCGACGCTTCTCGGCTTTGCCAGCCATGCCCCCGGCGGCCTCGGCGTGTTCGACGCGGCAATGATGGTTGCGCTGTGGCAGTTCGACAAGGAAGACCTGCTGGCCGGCCTGCTCCTGTTTCGCCTCCTTTATTACATCGTGCCGTTCGCGCTCTCGCTGCTGATTCTGGGAACGCGTGAAGTCTTGCTCGGTCGTGCCGCGCGCCGCCTCGCTGGACCGGCGGCGCCGCCAATGGATAGGGTAACCGGATTGGCGCGGGAAAAACCGGACCTGTCTTGATTTTCGGCCCGAACAATCGGTCGTCGACAAGCGGGTCCTGCGGGCATGTACCTTGATCTCGTGTCCTGAGTTTGAATGAAAGTCGGTTGGCGCTGGGAAGAAACGGGTGGCGTGGCATGCGGTTCGTGACCATCGCCGCGGCGATCGTGTTCGCCGGATTGGCGATCATCGGCGTCCTGGCGATCGGCTATGCGGCCGCCGGCTTCGCTATCGTCGCGTCGGCCGCTTTTCTTGCCGCGCGCGCCGGCGAAGACGTCAGCCACGCGGCGCGGCCGGTCGCGGTTTCCGAGCGCGCCGCCGATCCGCTGCGAGCGGTTGTCGCCGGCCTGCCCGATCCGGTCATTGCGCTCGACCGCGACGGCCGCGTGCTCGCGCTCAACGACGGCGCCCGTTCGCTCGCTCCCGCGCTGCGCCAGGGCGATCCGGTTTCGCTCGCGCTGCGGATGCCGGAGCTGATCGAGGCGGTCAGCCGCGCCTACGCACGCGGCGAAGAGCAGCGCGTCCAATATTCCGAGCGCGTGCCGATCGAGCGCTGGTTCGAGACCATCGTGATTCCGGTCCAGCGCGAGGCGAAGCTGGGCCGGCCCGATCTGGTGCTGATGACCTTCCACGACCTCACGCCGCTGCGGCGCGTCGAGGAGATGCGCGCCGACTTCGTCGCCAATGCCAGCCACGAATTGCGCACGCCGCTCGCCGCCTTGTCCGGTTTCATCGAGACCCTGCAAGGCTCGGCGCGCGACGACACCAAGGCGCGCGAGCGCTTCCTTGCCATCATGCAGGAACAGGCGCGCCGCATGGCGCGGCTGATCGACGACCTATTGTCGCTGTCGCGCATCGAGCTCAACGCGCACCGCCGCCCCGACAAGCCGGTCGATCTGGTGCCGATCGTCCGCCAGGTGGTCGATGGTCTCGAGACGCTGGCGCGCGACCGCGGCGTCAACGTCAATATCGAGGCGGCCAATGCGCTCTTGATCCTCGGCGACCGCGACGAGCTCGTCCGCCTGTTCGAGAACCTGGTCGAGAACGCACTCAAATACGGCGCGCCCGGCAAGCGCGTCGATATCAGGCTCGCGCCCGGCACGTCCGCCGACGGCGAGCCGGAGGCGCAAGTCGCCGTGCGCGATTACGGGCCCGGGATCGCGCCGGAACATCTACCGCGGCTGACCGAGCGCTTCTATCGCGTCGACGTCACCGAGAGCCGCGCCCAAGGCGGAACCGGGCTCGGCCTGGCGCTGGTCAAGCACATCCTCAATCGCCACCGCGGCCGGCTGACCATCGACAGCGCGCCCGGTGCCGGCGCCACCTTCACCGTGCACCTGCCCACCGCCGGAACCGCGCCTGTCGTATAAAGCCCTGTCTTTTCCATGGTTTGCACTGTCATTTCATTGTCATCTAACGGACATAGAACGTTGACGTGTCGAACCTAACCATGCCCGCGCTGCGGGGCAGCCTCGACTGGAAACCCAGTCGCAATCCGCCGCAGCAGACGTTGAACAGAAAAATCGCCCAATCAGGGTCGGTCAGCCGTCGTGGGTCGACGATCCACCACGCCGAAATTCCTCTAACAGGAGAGACCTCGTGAAACACCTTACATCGATCGCCGTAGCCGGCTTGCTGGCCGCGACGGCGCTTCCTGCTTTCGCCGCCGACATCACCGGCGCCGGTTCCACCTTCGTCTATCCGGTCCTCGCCAAATGGGCCGATGTCTACAAGAAGAACACCAATATCGGCCTGAACTATCAGTCGATCGGCTCGGGCGGCGGCATCAAGCAGATCACCGCCAAGACCGTCACCTTCGGCGCCACCGACATGCCGCTGGTGCACGACGACATCGTGAAGAACGATTTCGTGCAGTTTCCGGTCATCAATGGCTCGGTCGTTCCGATCCTGAACCTGCCGGGAATCAAGCCCGGCGAGGTCACGCTCGATGGCCCAATCATCGCCAAGATCTTCCTCGGCGAAATCACCAAGTGGAACGATCCGGCGATCGCCAAGCTCAATCCCGGGGTAAAACTGCCCGATACCGCGGTTGCCGTCGTGCACCGTTCCGACGGCTCCGGCACCACGTTCATCTGGACCAACTATCTCTCCAAGGTCAGCCCGGAATGGAAGCAGAAGGTCGGCGAGAACACCGCGGTCGAATGGCCGGTCGGCATCGGCGCCAAGGGCTCGGAAGGCGTGTCCAACAACACCGCCAACACCGTGGGCGCGCTCGGCTATGTCGAATACGCCTACGCCAAGCAGAACAACCTGACTTACGCCAAAATGCTCAACCATGCCGGCAAGACCGTTGCGCCGACCGCGGAGGCGTTCCAAGCCGCCGCCGCCGGCGCCGATTGGACCAGCGCGCCGGATTTCCACGTCATCATGACGGATGCTCCCGGCGACAAGTCGTGGCCGGTCGCGGGCTCGACCTTCATCCTGATGCAAGCGGTTCCGACCGACGTCGCCTCATCGGACGCGGCGCTGAAGTTCTTCGACTGGGGCTACAAGAACGGCAAGCAGATGGCGTCCGATCTCGACTATGTGCCGATGCCCGACAGCGTCGTCACGTTGATCGAAAAGACCTGGAAAGAGAAAATCAAAGGCGCCAGCTTCTAGCGCAAAAGAGCGGGAAAAGGCGCCCAGCAAGGCGCCTTTTCCTTTTTCCACTTTGCGGCAATTGCGTCTTGTATCGCGGCCGATAGGCCGCTTGAGTCGGCTCTCCTCTACCTAGTCACCAGGGAGGGCTGTACGACCCGCGGGGAGTCAGCCAGTGGTCGATATGGCGTTATCTGACCAAATGTCCGTTCCTGCCCAGGCCCTGGCACGCACCAGGGCTCTCGATCGCCTGCGGCTCGGCGACAATGTATTCCGTCACCTGACGCGCACCGCGGCTATCGGGGTGCTGTTGCTGCTCAGCGGCGTCATCATTTCGCTGATCGACGGCTCAATCCCCGCATTTCGGACTTTCGGATTTGGCTTTCTGACCAGCGAACGCTGGAACCCGGTCACGGACAATTTCGGCGCGCTGCCGGCGATCTACGGCACCATTGTCACCTCGTTCATTGCCATGCTGATCGCAGTTCCGATCGGCCTGATGATCGCGTTCTTCCTCACCGAGCTTTGTCCGCCATGGTTGCGCCGCCCGATCGGCATCGCCATCGAGCTGCTCGCCGGCATTCCCAGCATCATCTACGGCATCTGGGGGCTGTTCATTTTCGCGCCGTTCCTGCAGGCGACGCTGGAACCGTTCCTGATCAACACGCTCGGCAACGTGCCCGGCATCGCGCCGCTGTTCGCCGGGCCGCCCTACGGCATCGGCATGCTGACCTCAGGCCTGATCCTCGCCATCATGGTGCTGCCGTTCGTCACCTCGATCACGCGCGATGTGTTCGAGGCGGTGCCCGGCGTGCTCAAGGAAGCCGCATATGGCCTTGGCTGCACGACCTGGGAGGTGGTGCGCAACGTGACGCTGCCCTATGCCCGGGTCGGCGTCATCGGCGGCGTCATGCTCGGGCTCGGCCGCGCGCTCGGCGAGACCATGGCGGTGACCTTCGTCATCGGCAACGCGCACCGGATTTCGGCGTCGATCCTGGCGCCCGGCACCACCATCTCCGCCACCATCGCCAACGAATTCACCGAGGCGGTGGGCGATCTTTACACGTCGTCGCTGATCGCGCTCGGCCTGCTCCTGTTCGTCATCACCTTCATCGTATTGGCCATCGCGCGTTACATGTTGATGCGCATCGAACGCCGGATCGGGTGACGCCATGCCGGAGAAAATCTCGATCTCCCGCTATTCCGGCCGCCGCCGCAAAAACGTCGTGGCGACAGTGCTGGCACTCGTGGCTACCGCAATCGGCATGGGCTGGCTGGTGCTGATCCTCGGCGCGCTGCTGTGGAAGGGCTTTAGCGGCCTGTCGGTCGCGGTCTTCACCGAGATGACGCCGCCGCCCGGCTCCGCCGGCGGTCTGCTCAACCCGATCTTCGGCAGCCTCGTCCTGACGATCCTTGCCGTCGCGATCGGCACGCCGATCGGCATCCTCGCCGGAACTTACATGGCCGAGTACGGCCGCTACGACCGGCTCAGCACCGTAGTGCGCTTCATCAACGACATTCTCTTGAGCGCGCCCTCCATCGTGGTTGGCCTGTTCATCTACGAGGTCATGGTGGCGCCGATGGGGCATTTCTCCGGCTGGGCGGGCGGCGTCGCCCTTGCCGTGCTGGTCATTCCGGTGGTCGTGCGCACGACCGAGGACATGCTGACCTTGGTGCCGAACGCGCTCCGCGAAGCCGCGACTTCGATCGGACTGCCGCGCTCCTTGTCGATCACGCGCATCTGCTATCGCGCCGCGCGCGCCGGCATGGTGACCGGCGTGCTGCTCGCCGTCGCCCGCATCAGCGGCGAGACGGCGCCGCTGCTCTTCACCTCGCTCAACAACCAGTTCTGGAGCACCGACCTGAACGCGCCGATCTCAAGCCTGCCGGTCGTGATCTTCCAGTTCGCGCTCAGCCCTTACAAGGATTGGCAGTCGTTGGCCTGGACCGGCGCGCTCATCATCACCCTTGCCGTGCTAGCCTTGAGTATCACGGCACGCGCTCTCGTCCCATCGGGAAAACAGTCATGAACGACGCATCCGTCTCAGTTCCCACCGTGACTCACGCCGCCGTCGACCGTGCCGGTCTGGCCGATAAGGTTACCCTGCGCGACCTCAATTTCTTCTATGGCGATTCCAAAGCGCTGAAATCGATCAGCCTATCGCTGTACGAAAACAAGGTCACCGCCTTCATCGGCCCGTCCGGCTGCGGCAAGTCGACGTTGTTGCGCGTGCTCAACCGCATGTACGACCTCTATCCGAACCAGCACGCCACCGGCGAAGTCATGTTCGACGGCGTCAACATCCTGTCGCCGAAACAGGATCTCAACCTGCTGCGCGCCCGCATCGGCATGGTGTTCCAGAAGCCGACGCCGTTTCCGATGTCGATCTACGAGAACATCGCCTTCGGCATCCGGCTCTATGAGCGGCTGCCGAAATCCGAGCTCGATGGCAGGGTCGAGACCTCGCTGCGCCGCGCCGCGCTGTGGGACGAAGTCAAGGACAAGCTCGCCGCCAACGGCCAAAGCCTCTCGGGCGGCCAGCAGCAGCGGCTGTGCATCGCCCGCACCGTCGCCGTGCGGCCCGAAGTGATCTTGTTCGACGAGCCGTGCTCGGCGCTCGATCCGATCTCGACCGCCAAGATCGAGGAATTGATCGACGAACTGACAGACGACTACACGATCGTGATCGTCACCCACAACATGCAGCAGGCGGCGCGCGTCTCCGAGTTCACCGCGTTCATGTATCTCGGCGAGCTGATCGAGTTCGACTCGACGAGCAAAATGTTCACGGCGCCGCAAGATCAGCGTACGCAGGATTATATCACCGGACGCTTCGGCTAACCGTTAGGTAGAGCACAATGACCGAAATCACCACCCGGGTCGACCACACCGCCAAGGCGTTCGACACCGACCTGCAGGAGATCACCCGCAAGGTCGCCGAGATGGGCGGCCTCGTCGAGCGGCAGATCAGCGATGCCGTTCAGGCGCTGGCCGAGCGCGATCTCGCGCTCGGCGAACGCGTCATGGCGGCGGATCCCGCCATCGACGCCCTGCAGCGCGAGATCGAGGAAAAAGCCATCCTCACCATCGCGCGGCGGCAGCCGATGGCCATCGATCTGCGCGAGATCGTCGGCGCCATGCGGGTCGCCAACGACCTCGAACGGGTCGGCGACCATGCCAAGCACATCGGCAAGCGCGTGGTCGCGCTCGACGGCGATTTCTATCCGCAAAAACTCATTCGCGGCGTCGAGCACATGTCCGAATTGGTGTTGACGCAGCTCAAGCAGGTGCTGGACGCCTATGCCAGTCGCGATTTGCAGTCCGCGATGGCGGTCTGGAAGGGCGACGAGGAAGTCGACTCCATGTGCACCTCGCTGTTCCGCGAACTCCTCACCTACATGATGGAGGATCCGCGCGACATCACCTTCTGCATGCACCTGATGTTCTGCGCCAAGGACATCGAGCGCATGGGCGATCACGCCACCAACATCGCCGAAACCGTGTACTACATGGTCGAAGGCAGGCCTATCACTGACCAGCGTCCCAAGGGTGATCCGACGAATTTTGGTGCAGCGGTGCTGCAGAAATAGGAGACCGGGGATGGGAGCCAACATCCTGATCGTGGAAGACGAGGAGCCGCTTACCACGCTGTTGCGTTATAACCTCGAAGCCGAGGGCTACGAGGTCGATGCCGTGAGCCGGGGCGACGACGCCGACACCAGGCTGCGCGAGACCGCCCCCGATCTGATCGTGCTCGACTGGATGCTGCCCGGGCTTTCCGGCATCGAACTGTGTAGGCGGTTGCGGACGCGGCCGCAGACCCAAGCCCTGCCGATCATCATGCTGACCGCGCGCGGCGAGGAAAGCGAGCGCATCCGCGGGCTCGCCACCGGCGCCGACGATTACATCGTCAAGCCGTTCTCGGTGCCGGAACTGTTGGCGCGCATCCGCGCGTTGCTGCGCCGGGCCAGCCCCGAACGCGTCGCCATGGTGCTCAATATCGGCGATCTCGAGCTCGATCGCGAGAAGAAGCGCGTGTCCCGCTCGGCACGCCCGGTCGATCTCGGCCCGACCGAGTTCCGCCTGCTCGAATTCCTGATGGAACGCCCCGGCCGGGTGTTCTCCCGCGAGCAATTGCTCGACGGGGTGTGGGGCAGCGACGTCTATATCGACGAGCGCACCGTCGACGTCCATGTCGGCCGCCTGCGCAAGGCGCTCAACCGCGGCCACGCCGTCGATCCGATCCGCACCGTGCGCGGTGCCGGCTATTCGCTGGAGGATCGTTTCGGCAAGGCGAGCTGACGACCGTCATTGCGAGGAGCGAAGCGACGAAGCAATCCGGGGCCTCGCCGAGGCGGTGGATTGCTTCGCTGGCGCTCGCAATGACGCGTGTTCACCGCATCGGGCGCTTGTCGCGGCGTCGGTCGGTCGCCGGCTGATAGGCGACGCGGGAGTGATAGGAGCAATACGGCAGTCCGGTCACCGTATTGCCGCCGCAGAAGAAAAATTCGGTGCTGCTGGGGTCGCCGATGGGCCAGCGGCAGGTCTGCTCGTTGAGCTCGAGGAGCGTGCGGCGCTGGCCGATCGGAATGATGTTGTCGAGCAGTTCCGGCTCCGCCTCCTCGACCTCATAGGCATGGGCCAGCGCGGTATTCCCGCGGATCGAAGCGCGGCCGATGCGCAGCATCGACGGCGAGCGCGCCTTGCGCGGCCGCGGCGCGCCGGTCGACGTCGACTTGGCGCGGCCGGACAGCCCGAGACGGTGCACCTTGCCGATCACGGCGTTGCGCGTGATGCCGCCGAGCTCGGCGGCGATCTGGCTCGCCGACAGGCCGTCGGACCACAGTTTTTTGAGCAGTTCGACCCGCTCGTCAGTCCACGACATGCTCTTTCCTCCCTGAACGTTGCGGGTAGAGCCTTTGAAGAATCCTCCACCGAGCCAGGCAGCGCTAAAAGCCGCCCAACACACACCTACTCACCCGAACGCTGCTTAGAAGACTGTCCGCCGCACGAGATGTCGTACTTGACAATAAAAATGCTACAATATGGCGGGAGTCGGGCGCAAGAGTCGGCGTGGCGTGCGTCCACACATTCCTGTCGGTGTGTGGATGATATGGATGTAAATCGACCTTGCAGCGCACATTTTTCCCGTGTTGACCGAATGAGCGCGCGGAAATAAAGTGTAAAATCGTGCCGCCCGGAGAGGCGGCACATTTTGTTTCGGCTGCGCCGAGCCTTGTTGTTTCGGCTGCGCCGAGCTTAGTCGTATCGGCTGCGCCGGTTTTTGCCGCGCAGCGAAAGCGAGCTAACCGTGACATCGCACCTGATGCCGACCTTCGCGCGCGTCGACCTCGCTTTCGAGCGGGGCGAAGGCGTATGGCTGATCGCGACCGACGGCGAGCGCTATCTCGATTTTTGCTCCGGCGTCGCCGTCAATGCGCTCGGGCATTCCCATCCAAAGCTCGTCGCCGCGCTCGAAGAGCAGGCCCGAAAAGTCTGGCACGTCTCCAATCTCTATGAGATTCCGGAGGGCGAGCGCGCCGCACAGCGGCTGTGCGAGGCGAGCTTTGCCGACTACGTGTTCTTCTGCAATTCCGGCGCCGAGGCGATGGAATGCGCGATCAAGGTGGCGCGCAAATATCAATCCGCCAGCGGCAAGCCGGAGCGCTACCGCATCATCACCTTCGAGGGTTCCTTCCACGGCCGCACGCTGGCGACGCTGGCCGCCGCCGGCCAGAAGAAATACCTCGACGGCTTCGGCCCGGAGGTCGAGGGCTTCGATCATATGCCGTTCGGCGATCTCGAAGCGGTCAAGCGCGCAATCGGGCCCGAAACCGCCGCGATCCTGATCGAGCCGCTGATGGGCGAAGGCGGCGTGCGTGTCGTCGAGCCGTCGTTCCTCAGAGCGCTGCGCGCGCTGTGCGACCAGCACGGCCTGATGTTGATCTTCGACGAAGTGCAGAGCGGCATGGGCCGCACCGGCGAGTTGTTCGCCTACCAGCGCACCGGCGTTACGCCCGACATCATGGCGCTCGCCAAGGCGTTGGGCGGCGGCTTCCCGGTCGGGGCCTGCCTGACGACTCGTGAAGCAGGCAAGGGGATGACCCCCGGTACGCACGGCTCGACCTTCGGCGGCAATCTCCTGGCCATGAGCGCCGTCAATGCCACCCTCGACGTCATGCTGGCGCCCGGCTTCTTCGACCGCGTCAAGCACAACGCCCTGGTGTTGAAGCAGCGGCTCGCCGAAATCAAAGACCGCTATCCGGCGCTGATCGCCGAGATCCGCGGCGAGGGATTTCTGGTCGGGCTAAAGGCGCTCATTCCGGCCGGAGAAATGGTCGATGCCTTGCGTGCCGAGAAGATGATCACGGTCTCCGCCGGCGATAACGTCGTGCGGTTGTTGCCGCCGCTCATCATCAGCGAGCAGGAAATCGCCGAGGGCATCAGCCGTCTCGACCGCGCCTGCGCGCAACTGAACCAGGCCTATGCCAGGAGGCAAAAGCAGGGAGCGGCCGGATGAGCGGCATCCGCCACTTCCTCGACCTGATCGACGTTCCGGCTACCGACCTGCGCCAGATCATCGACGCCGCGCGCGTCATGAAGGCCGAGCGCCGCGGCGCCGAACGGCCGCTCACCGGCAAGACCCTGGCGATGATCTTCGAGCGGCCGTCAACGCGTACCCGCGTCTCATTCGAGGTCGCTATGCGCCAGCTCGGCGGCGATACCATTTTGCTGACGGCGGAGGAAATGCAGCTCGGCCGCGGCGAGACGCTGGCCGACACCGCGCGCGTGCTGTCGCGTTACATCGACGCCATCATGATCCGCACCCTCGACGCCGACGCGCTCGCCGAGCTGGCGCACTACGCCACCGTGCCGGTGATCAACGGCCTGACCCGGCGCTCGCATCCGTGCCAGGTGATGGCCGACGTGATGACGTTCGAGGAGCATCGCGGTCCGATCCGCGGCCGCACCGTGGCCTGGACCGGCGACGCCAACAACGTGCTCACCTCGTTGATGCAGGCCGCCGAGCGGTTCGAGTTCCGCCTGCGCGTCGCCACCCCGCCGGAGCTGGCGCCGAAGAAGCCGCTTCTGGAATGGATCAAGTCGTCCGGCGCCGACATCCGCGTCGGCACCGACCCGGAAGAAGCCGTCAAGGGTGCCGACTGCGTCATGACCGACACCTGGGTCTCCATGGGCGACCGCAACGGCGCGCGGCGTCATAACCTGCTCAAGCGCTATCAGGTCAATGCGCGGCTGATGGCCAGCGCCCGGCCGGACGCCATCTTCATGCACTGCCTGCCGGCCCATCGCGGCGAGGAGGTCACCGACGAAGTGATCGACGGCCCGCAATCGGTGGTGTTCGACGAGGCAGAGAACCGGCTGCACGCGCAGAAGGGGATTTTGACGTGGTGCCTGGAGGCTGATGGGCGGTAAGCCAAGCCAAGTAAGCCAAGCCACCTGCCGTCGAGGCCTCCAAATTCCATCGGCCTCGCCTATATTCAGGCGCGATGACCAATCCCGAACTCGCCATCCCGGTCCGCGAGCCGGAGCAAACCGGCAGCGACGACACCATCCTGCCGTTCGCGGTGAAGGCGCTCGACCTGCGCGGCCGCATCGTGCGGCTCGGCGCCGCGGTCGATACCATCCTGACCGGCCACGATTATCCGACGCCGGTGGCGAAGCTCCTTGGCGAGGCCATCGTGCTCACGGTGATGCTCGGCTCGGCGCTCAAATTCGAAGGCCGGTTCATCCTGCAGACCAAGAGTGACGGCCCGGTGCGCATGCTGGTGGTCGATTTCGCCTCGCCCGGCACGGTGCGGGCCTGCGCCAGTTTCGACGCCGAGCGGGTCGCGGCCGCCATCGCCGCCAACGCGGCGGAGCCCGGCAAGCTGCTCGGCCACGGCCATCTCGCCATGACCATCGACCAGGGCCCCGACATGAGCCGCTATCAGGGGTTGGTGCCGCTCGAAGGCGGCGACCTCGAAAAGGCCGCGCACGAGTATTTTTCGCGCTCGGAGCAAATCCCGACGCGGGTGCGGCTCGCGGTCGCCGAAGAATTCCGCGCCGGCGCCGGCGGCCCGCGTCGGCACTGGCGCGCCGGCGGAATTTTGGCGCAATTCCTGCCGAATTCGATCGAGCGCTCGCGCCAGGCCGATCTCGATCCCGGCGACGCGCCGCCCGGCACGACCGTGCACGTTTTACCCGAGGACGATGCCTGGATCGAAGGCCGCTCTCTGATCGCCACCGTCGACGACATCGAGCTGCTCGACCCGGCGCTCTCCAGCGAGCGATTGGCCTATCGGCTGTTTCACGAACGCGGCGTGCGCGTGTTCCGCGCCGCGCCGGTACAGGCGCAATGCTCGTGCTCGCGCAAGAGCGTCGAAAACATGCTGCGGAGTTTTTCGCAAATCGACCGCGACGACATGGTCGAGAACGACCGCATCACCGTGACCTGCGAGTTCTGCAACTCGACTTACATCTTCCAGCCGGACGTGATAACGGCGCAAAATTCGACGGCGTCGTAGCGCCTGTTTTCAGAAGCGGCGCGGCCCAAATATGCTGAACGCCGGAGCCGGTGCAACATCTTGCGACGGTTCCTGATTGTAGCCGAGCGCGGAATATTGCTGGTCGTCGCGTTGACGCGCCAGTTGCTCTTGCTCTTTGCGTTTCTGGTAGCGCGCCTGCTTCAGCCGTTTGGCCTTTTCGGCAGCGGCCGCTTGCGCCGCGGCCACGCCGGCATCCTCTATGCTCGCAGCCGCATCCGCACCTTCGTCGGCTTTATGAATGACCGCCGGACCCCACGCCCCAGGTTGCGGCGTTGACGGCGCGGCTTGCGTCACGGCGCCGATGGGACGCGGTTGCTGCCGCACTGCTTCCAACTGCGGCGGCCCGATGACGTGGTGCCAAACCACCACCAGAGTGACGAAAGCCGCCACCATGGTGCCGATATATCCGAGCAAAGCGATGAACATGACAAATCCGCGCCCATGATCCGGCGGGCGTGCAAACCGAACCTTTGGACGCTGCCAACCGAGCCTGAGTTCAACGCGGCCGGCGGGATGCTGTTCCGCACAATGATTTCGTTCGGTTTTCTCGCCTGCTGCGGATGCCAAACGGCTGTTAACTCCCGCTCCGGCCGCAAAATGGAACTTTTCCGCGCGACCGCTTCAAAACAAGGGAGTGAATAGCGGGAGTTCTGTGGATAATCCGAAAATGGCCGCGCAACCTTCGTACAATGTCAGCGAGGTATCTATAAAATTCCCCCAGAACAGCCTGTCACAAGTTACGGAAAGGGATAACAAGATGTCGTCAGCCGTGGACTCGATGCCGGACGCGAGCAGGCTCTATATCGGCGAGGGCGTGACCATCAAGGGTGAGATCAGCGTGCCAGACACCTTGGTGGTGTGCGGCTCCGTCGAAGGCGACGTCTCGGTCGGCAATCTGGTGGTCGGTGAAACCGGCGTCATCAAAGGCAGGATCATCGTCGCGCAGAACGCCGAGATTTCCGGCAAAGTCTTCGAGAAGCTCGACGTCAAGTGCCTGATGATTTTGCGCTCGACCAGCCGGGTCGACGGCAATGTCAGCTACGGCATGCTGCAAATCGAGCAAGGCGCCACCATCGCCGGCGGCATCTCGTCGAGCGAATACCGGCCGGAACAGAAGCCGGCCAAGTCCGAACAGCCGGTGCGGCAGGAGCAGAAGCCGCCGCAGTCCCCATTGGGCAATGGCGCGCGGCTCGGCAAGCAGCCCGACCTGTCGGCCTTGGACGCGGCAACCAGCCCGCCACCGGCGCGCTAGAATTTTTGTTTGAGCATGATCTTATCCGAAAACCGGTTTCCACTTTTCGGGATCATGCTCTAATCTGAGACGTCGGCGGACGCTGAATTCAATTCAGCGTCCGTTTCGATTCCACGCTGTCGAGCGAAAATGCCGGCACCTCGATGTCGAAATGCTCGCCGCCGGCGCTGACCATGCCGTATGTGCCGACCATGAAGCCCGACGGCGTCTGCAGCGGCACCCCGCTGGTATATTCGAACTGCTCGCCGGCCTTGAGCACCGGCTCCTCGCCGACGACGCCGGCGCCGCGCACCTCCTGACGGCGGCCGTTGGCGTCGGTGATGCGCCAATGGCGGGTTTTCAGCTGCACCGTCTCGTCGCTGTTGTTGGTGATGGAGATGGTATAGGCCCAGAAAAAATAATTGTTCTCCGGCGACGACCGGTCGGCGACGAACCGTGGTTTCACCACGACCTCGATATTGCGGGTGATGGCACGATACATGGTAACGGTCCTGGTAACGGTCCTGGTAACGGTCTTGGTAACGCTCTTGGCGATGGTCCTGGCAGCGGTCTCGGCGATGGTCCTGTCGCATTTCCGGCGCCGCGCCGCCAAGATCGGGCACGGCATCGGCACGGCTCACTTAAAACCTCATATGATTCCACGCATAAGTGAATAGATTTGCAGCCGTTGTTGCAATAACCGTGCGGACGCGCAAGCGTGCTTAAGGTTATTGGGCGCTCTGGCCGCACGCGCGACACGGCGGACTGCGAAACTGCGGACTGCGACACTGCGGACTGCGACACTGAGGACAATGGTTGCAAACCTCGACGTAGTCATGCCCCTGCCGACGGCCGCGCCGCTGCCCGCGGCGCCGGTTGCGACCGAGCGCGACCTGCGGCTCGATCTGTTCCGCGGCATCGCGCTGTGGCTGATCTTCCTCGACCACATCCCGGAAAACGTCGTCAACTGGTTCACCATCCGCAATTACGGCTTTTCCGACGCCACCGAGATCTTCATCTTCATCTCCGGTTACACCGCGGCCTTCGTCTATGGCCGGGCGATGCGCGAACGCGGCTTCGTGATCGCCGGCGCGCGCATCCTGCGGCGCGCCTGGCAGATCTACGTCGCGCACATTTTTCTGTTCACGATTTTCATGGCCGAGATCGCTTACGTGGCGGCGACGTTCGACAATCCGCTCTACGCCGAGGAAATGAATATTCTGGATTTCCTCAAACAGCCCGACGTCACGATCTTCCAGGCGCTGCTGTTGAAATTCAAACCCGTCAACATGGACGTGCTGCCGCTCTACATCGTGCTCTTGCTGTTGTTTCCGCCGGCGCTCGCCATGTTGATGTGGCAGCCGGCCTTCGCGCTCGCCGCCTCCGCCTTGCTCTATGTGTTGACCTGGACTTTCGATTGGAATTTGCCGGCCTATCCGAACGGCGTGTGGTTCTTCAATCCATTCGCCTGGCAATTATTGTTCGTGTTCGGCGCATGGTGTGCGCTCGGCGGCGCCAAGCGGCTGGCGCCGGTGCTGCAGTCGTACACCGTCCTCGCCGTCGCCATCGCCTATCTGGCGTTCGCCTTTGTCATCGCGCTGACCTGGTACATCGAGCCGCTCGGGCGGCTGGTGCCGAACTGGCTGAGCGAATGGATGTATCCGATCGACAAAACCAACCTCGACGTGTTGCGCTTCGCGCATTTTCTGGCGCTGGCCGCGGTGACGGTGCGCTTCGTGCCGCGCGACTGGCCGGGCTTGAAATTGCCGATCCTGCAGCCGGCCATCCGCTGCGGCCAGCATTCGCTGGAAATCTTCTGCCTCGGCGTGTTTCTCGCCTTTGCCGGCCAGTTCGTCATCAGCGAATATTCGGGCGGCCCGCTCATTCAGATCGCCATTAGCTTTACCGGGATTATGATCATGATCGGGACAGCCAACCTGATATCATGGTACAAGGTGATAGAAGGGCGAAACCCCTCATCGCGCGTCAAGCAACCCGACGCCGACCTCGCGGGAGGCGAGGCATGAGTGTGATCCTTGCGCTGGTCACGACCATTGCGCTGATCGACGGCGCCGCTGCCGCGGCGCCGACGGATCGTTGCGACGTGCCGGATTCGTTTCTCACCAGCGAGAACGACCTCACCAATGTCACCAACGAGGCCAAGACGCGTCAGCGCCTGGATATCAGCGTGATCGGTACCGGCTCCTCGGCTTTGGCCGGTATCGACGGCGCGCACTTTGCCTATCCGGCGCGGCTGGAACAGGCGCTGCAGCAGCAGTTAAAGGGCATTACCGTCAAGGTAACCGCGCATGTTCAGCCGCGCGCCACGACCGCCGATATGATCCCCGGCTTGGCGAAAATCCTCGCCGACGACAAGCCGTCGCTGGTGATCTGGCAGACCGGCACCGCGGACGCCATCAACGGCGTCGCCGCCGAGGACTTCCGAACCAGTCTCGATGACGGCGTCGGCGCGCTCGATAACGCCGGCGCCAATGTCATCCTGATGAACATGCAATACAGCCCGCGCACCGATTCCATGCTCGACGTCTCGACGCTGGCCGACGTCATGCGCATTGTTGCACAGCAGCATAATGCCCTGCTGTTTGATCGGCTCGGAATCATGCGCAACTGGAATGACAGCGGCACCTTCGATCTCTATACCGCTACCAAGAACTATGATATGGCGCGACAAGTTCACGACTGCATAGGCCGGGCTTTGGCGACCCAGATCATTGGTGCCGCGCATCTGGACGCCATGAGAATGCAAACGACGCGTTAATGTCTCCTAACAAACCCTTAATGATCGCCCGCGTGACGCGGGCCGCGGCCGCTTCGGCGGTTTTTGCGACTCTTGCTGCTGCGCACGCAGAAATGCTCGAGCCTGCGCGTTTTGTCGCACCCGCTCTCACCCTTGCCGCCGCTCCGGCCGCAATGCCGGCGGCGACGCCGGCCGTTGCTGCAGTGCCGCGACCGGTTACGCCGGCCGCTCTGCCGCAGGCCAGCACGCCGGACGCGGTGCCACCGGCCACCTGCAGCGCGCCGACCGAGTTCAGCCATTTCGATCGCCCGCTCATTCGCACCGCGCGCCGCCTCGCCGGCGGCGAGCCGCTGACCGTCGTCGCCATCGGCTCCTCGTCGACGGCGGGCGCCGGCGCCAGCTCCCCCGACGCCAGCTATCCGAGCCGGCTCGCCGTCGAGCTCAAGCAGCGCTTTCCGCTGCAGGACATCACCGTCCTCAACCGCGGCGTCAACGGTGACGAGACCGAAGAGATGATGGCGCGGTTTGCTACCGGCGTCGTCGCCGCGCATCCGCAACTCGTGCTCTGGCAGGTCGGCACCAATTCGGTGCTGCGCGATCATCCGCTGGCGCCGCATTCGGCGCAGTTGCACGAAGGCATCGACGAGCTCAAGGCGACCGGCGCCGACGTGGTGCTGATCGATCCGCAATACGCGCCGAAGGTTCTGGTGAAATCCGAGACGCCGGGCATGGTCGAGCAGATCGCGGCCGCGGCCAAGGAAGAGAACGTCGACCTGTTCCGCCGCTTTGCGGTGATGCGCAACTGGTTCGAAGTGCAGCGCCTGCCGTTCGACACGTTCGTGTCGCCGGACGGGCTGCATATGAACGATTGGGGCTATGCCTGCGTGGCCAAGCTGCTCGCTGCCGGCATCGCCGAAGCGGCGACCCGCCCGGTCGCTTCAGCGGCCGCGCACGGGCGCTGAGTTATTTCCCCAATCGTCATTCCGGAAGCCAACGATCTCAGGTTTTACCCGAGATCGAATCGTGTTGTGGCAAAGTCGGCAACAGCCGACTTTGATTGGCGGCTATCCGGAATCCATAACCACAGTGGGCGCAGAACTTGCCACGACGGTGGCTATGGATTCCGGGTTCGCGCTTCGCGCGCCCCGGAATGACGGCATTACACCGCCTCAAGCCCGGCGAGCACGTCTTCGACGATATCGTCGGGATGTTCGAGGCCGACCGAGAGCCGCACCAATCCGTCGGTGACGCCGATCTCGGCGCGCTGCGGCGGCGTGAGCCGCTGGTGCGTCGTCGTCGCCGGATGCGTGATCAGGCTCTTGGCGTCGCCGAGATTGTTGCTGATGCGGATCAGCCTGAGCGCGTCCTGGAAACGGAACGCCGCCTTCTTGCCGCCCTTGATCTCGAAGGCGACCAAGGTCGAGCCGCCGCGCATCTGCTTGTGCACCACCGCAGCCTGCGGGTGATCAGGCCGGCCGGGATAGATCAGGCGCGAGATTTTCGGATGCTCGGCAAGCGCCACCGCGACAGTGGCAGCGCTGTCGGTCTGCCGGCGCACCCGCACCGCGAGCGTCTCCAGGCCCTTGAGCAGCACCCAGGCGTTGAACGGCGACAGCGACGGGCCGGTCTGCCGGATCAAAATGTGGATCTTGTCCATGATGAATTTCTGCGAACCGAGCACGACGCCACCCAGGCAGCGCCCCTGGCCGTCGATGTGCTTGGTGGCCGAATAGACCACGCAGTCGGCGCCGAGCGCGAGCGGGCTCTGGTAAAGCGGCGTGGCGAACACATTGTCGACCACCAGGGTCGCGCCGGCCGCGTGGGCGATCTTCGCCACTTCGGCAATGTCGATGACGTCGAGCGCAGGATTGGTCGGGCTTTCGAGAAAGAACGTCTTGGTGTTCGGCCGCAGCGCGTTTTTCCAGGCCTCGAGATTGCAGCCGTCGACCAGCGTCGAGGCGACGCCGAAGCGCGGCAGGTAATCCTCGATGACGTAACGGCAGGAGCCGAACATGGCTTTCGACGCCACCACATGATCGCCGGCCTTGAGCTGGCCGACCAGCGAGATGGTGACCGCCGCCATGCCGGTCGCGGTGGCGCGCGCCGCTTCGGCGCCTTCGAACGCCGCCATGCGCCGCTCGAACATGTCGACGGTCGGATTGGCAAAGCGTGAATACTGATAGCCGGGATCTTCGCCCTTGAAGCGCGCCTCCGCCTGCGCCGCGGTGTCGTAGACATAGCCTTGAGTCAAAAACATCGCCTCCGACGTTTCGCCGAACGGCGAGCGCAACGTGCCGGACTGAACCAGGCGTGTTTCGGGGCGATAGATCTTTTTCGCGGACGCGGACATGTGACCTCCATCGGCCAACGAAGCATTGGCCAAACAAAACAAAACCCGGCCGGGAGGAAAATCCTCAGGCCGGGCTCACACATCCCCGGCCTTTTAGCTACTTGTTTTACGTGGCTAGCAAGCCGGCCGGCTCAAATGACCACGGGATAAGCTGGCTTATACGCCGCGCTTGTCTTTGCGTCAAACCCGGCATCGGGTTAGATCGCTGCTGCTGTTTTCGCTTCCACGTGGTGATCGCGTGCCGCTGTCTTTCTCGCCAACAGACGCAGGAATCCTGCCCGACCGCATGATCGCGGAACTGGCGGCGGACGGCGGCATTCGCGCGCACTATCCGTTCGCGCCGGGGCAGATCCAGCCGGCGAGCCTCGACCTGCGTCTGGGCGCCATTGCCTATCGGGTGCGCGCGAGTTTCTTGCCGGGACCCGGCACCACGGTCGCCGAGCGCATCGTCGATCTCAAGCTGCATGAATTCTCGCTCGCCGCCGGCGCCGTGCTGGAGACCAATTGCGTCTACATCGTTCCCCTGATCGAGCGGCTCGCCTTGCCTGCCGACGTCGCGGCGGCGAGCAACCCGAAAAGCTCGACCGGGCGGCTCGACGTTTTCACCCGCGTCATCGCCGACGAGACCCGCGGCTTCGACCGGGTCGCGGCCGGCTATGAAGGCCCGCTCTACGCCGAGATCAGCCCGAAGACGTTTCCGATCCTGGTGCGCGAAGGCACGCGGCTGTCGCAGCTGCGGCTGCGCCGCGGCGACGCCTCATTGAGCGCGGAAGCCTTGCGCGAACTGCACACGCGCGAACGGCTGGTCGATCGCGCCGAGGCGGTGATGGGCGACGGCATCGCAGTCAGTATCGATCTGTCGGGCAGCCCCCACCCTAACCCTCCCCCGCATGCGGGGGAGAGAAAGGGAGGCGGCGCCCGCATCGTCGGCTATCGCGCCAAGCGGCACACCGCGGTGATCGAAGTCGATCAGCGCGACGCCTATGAGGTTGCCGATTTCTGGGAGCCGATCGCGGCGCGTGCCGACAACAGCCTGATCCTCGATCCGGACGAATTCTACATCCTGGCGTCCAACGAAGCCGTGCAGGTGCCGCCCGACTATGCCGCCGAGATGGTGCCGTTCGATCCGCTGGTCGGCGAATTCCGCGTGCACTATGCCGGCTTCTTCGATCCGGGTTTTGGTTATGCCGGCTCCGGCGGCTTAGGATCGCGCGCGGTACTGGAAGTACGATCGCGCGAAGTGCCGTTCATCCTCGAGCACGGCCAGATCGTCGGCCGCCTGGTCTACGAGAAGATGCTGGCGCGGCCGGACCAGCTTTACGGCTCTGGCATCGGCTCGAACTACCAGGCGCAGGGCCTCAAACTGTCGAAGCACTTTCACTCCTGAGCGGCAGGATTTTCATTCGACCATGATCTTTTCCGAAAACCGGGAACCACTTTTCTGGATCATGGTCTGTTCACGCACCAACGCGTAGGCACGCGCCGCCACGAGCGCGACCGCAAATACCGCGATCCAGACCATGCGCGCGCCGTAGCGATCGTGCGGGTCCGATATGACGCCGCAGAACGCGGCATTGCCGAGGAGCGCCAGCAGCAACGTCGCGGCGAGCCGGCCGAGGTCGGCGAATTCGGCGCTGTAGACGCCGAGCAGCACTAAGGCGGGAAGCAGCGCCATCGCCGCCCAGGCCACCGGCACATCGATCATGTTGACGGCAGCAAAGCCGATCTCGCCGTGCTGCTGCCGCGCTGCTTGCATCGCCGGCACCACCGACGGCGTGTAGCGCTCGATGATGCCGTAGGTGTGCATCAACGCGGTGACGATGCCCTCGCCGGTTCCGACCGCAACCAGTTGCCGCGCGGTGGCGCGCAGCGCGGTCTCGGCCTGCATGGCGGGATAGTCGCGCAAGCTGCCGAGCACGATGGTGCGCATCTCATCGCCGAGCCCGGCAAAGCGGCCGAGCTTGTCGAACACGCTTTTGCCCCACAGGAAGGTGTCGGCATCGAGCGGCAATTCGTTGCGGTACGGGCACAGCTTGAGCTGCGGATCCGGACAATGGTCGTTGAGATAGCGGGTGACGATGCCGTCCTGCAGCATGCGGCCGAACGCCAGGCCGTAGCCGCCCGGCGTCCAGGCGATCGTTTTACCGACGATATAATTCGCGCCGAGCAGCATGGCGGCGCTGAGCACCATGGCGGCCGTCATCGGCGCGAGCCCCGCGCGCGGCACCAGCTTGGCACTGAGCCATGACAGACAGAGTGCCGCGACGGCGAGCCCGAGCAGCACCGCAAAGGTGGCGCTATGGGTCGAGCCAGCAAAGGCAATGAACAACACCAGCGCGTAGCGTTCGCGCCGCGACACGCGATCGCCGTGCCACACCAGCGCGTGCAACGCCAGCACGCCAAGACCGGCGAATATGTCGGTCAGCAGCACGCTCGCCAGCCACGGCAGCGCCGTCGTCAGCGCCAGCACCGCCGTGATCGCCGGCAGCGCGATCGGATGGACCGTGAACCGATGGGTCCGCAGCAACAGGCCGATGATCCAGACCGTCGCCAAGGCTTGCAGGATGACGATCGGCCAGAAGTCGAGCGGCCAGCCGGCGGCGAGAAAGAGCCCATAGGTCGTCGAGCGGCTCGGCACCAGATAGCCCTCGAACCAGCGCGCCAGATAGCCGCCGGTGTCGTATTCGAGGAGCGGCAGGCGGTTCCACAGCGCCGGCAACAGCAGAATCAGCGTCGCGGCAGTCGTCGAACTCGTCCGCGTAATGAGGCTTGGTGAATCGGTCATGGGCAAATATTAGCGGACTAGTGGTGGACGGATCGTTCAGCTGGTGAGGCAATTCGGCGCGGATATCCATTGAAGACTACAGTCCAGACCGTTGCCAAAAGCGTGCATGACCGGCCAAAAAGCCAAGATTCTTGTGGCAATTCGCCGGGAAGGACGTTTCTCTGTGGCGGGCAATCGGTCCAGGGAGACGCGAGGGCAGCGCATGGTGCGGGCGGTCATCATGAGCATCGCGCTCTTCGCCGTGGCGGGATTGGCCGTCGCGCCAGCCGTTGCGCAATCCGGCTTTGACCGGCCGGGCGGCGACTATACGAGCGCCACCGTACCGAACGGCGATCCCGCGGTCTGCGCCGCGCGCTGCGAGCACGAGGCCCGCTGCCGGGCCTGGAGCTTCTCTTACCCGCCGGCCTCGGGCGGCCCGGCGATGTGCTGGCTCAAGCGCGACGTGGTGCCGCGCGTGGAGGCGAGCTGCTGCGTGTCGGGCGTGCGCGGCGCCGGCGTCATCGAGCCGCGGGCCGGCGATCTCGAATATTCCATCGATCGCCTCGGCGGCGATTACCGCTCGTTTGAAACGCCACCCGATCCCAAGGGCAAAGCCTGCGCCGACGCCTGCCAGTCCGAGAACCGCTGCCGCGCCTGGACCTATCGCCGAGCGGGGTACGGCGTGACCGTCCCGCACTGCTATCTCAAGGACACGATCAAGCCGCCGCGGCACCGACCGTGCTGCATTTCGGGCGTCGTTCGGTAGAACGGTGCAGCGCTATCCGGTGCCGCCAACCGTGATGCGGTCGATGCGCAAGGTCGGCTGGCCGACGCCGACTGGGACGCCCTGGCCGTTCTTGCCGCAGGTGCCGATACCATGATCGAGCTCGAGATCGTTGCCGACCATCGACACCCGGTGCAGGTCGGTCGGGCCGTTGCCGACCAGCATGGCGCCCTTGATCGGCGCGCCGACTTTGCCGTTCTCGAGCCGATAGGCTTCGGTGCACTCGAACACGTATTTGCCCGAAGTGATGTCGACCTGGCCGCCGCCGAAATAGACGGCATAGATGCCGTTCTTCACCGAGGCGATGATCTCGCCCGGGTCGCGATCGCCGGCCAGCATGTAGGTGTTGGTCATGCGCGGCATCGGCACGTGGGCAAAACTTTCGCGCCGGCCGTTGCCCGTGGGCTGCATGCCCATCAGGCGCGCGTTCTGGCGGTCCTGCATGTAGCCGACCAGAATGCCGTCCTCGATCAGCACGGTGCGATTGGTCGGCGTGCCTTCGTCGTCGATCGACAGCGAGCCGCGGCGCAGCGCCATGGTGCCGTCGTCGACGACCGTTACACCTTTCGAAGCGACCTGTTGCCCCATCAGTCCGGCAAACGCGGACGTCTTCTTGCGGTTGAAGTCGCCTTCAAGGCCGTGGCCGATCGCCTCGTGCAGCATCACGCCAGGCCAGCCCGGGCCGAGCACGACGTCCATCTCGCCGGCCGGCGCCGGCACCGCTTCGAGATTGATCAGCGCGCGGCGGATGGCAGCATCGACGGTGCCCTGCCAAGCGTCGGTGGCGATGAAGCGGTCATAACCTTCACGGCCGCCGTAGCCGGCGCTGCCGCTCTCCTGGCGCTCGCCGTCGCCGACCACGACCGCGACATTGACGCGCACCAGCGGCCGCACGTCGCGATAGGTCTCGCCGTCGCCGCGCAAAATTTCGACCGCCTGCCAGGTCGCCGCCAGGCTTGCCGAGACCTGGCGCACGCGGGGGTCCTTGGCACGCGCATAGGCGTCGATAGTTTCGAGAAGCCGCGCCTTGACCTCGAAACCGGGACTGGCGAGCGGGTTGTCCTCGCCGTAGAGCTTGACGTTGCTGCGCGGCGGCGGCGCCGCGTAGTGACCGGAATAGCCGCCCTTGACCGCGCGCACCGCGTCGGCGGCCCGCTCAATCGCCGCTTCCGACAGGTCGGAGGCATGGGCATAGCCGACCGCTTCGTCCTTGACCGCGCGCAGACCGAAACCCTGGGTCGTGTCGTAGGTCGCCTGCTTCAGCCGGCCATTGTCGAACGCCAAAACCTCGGACTGGCGATATTCGAGATAGAGCTCGCCATCGTCGGCGCCATCGAGGCCGCGGGAGACGATTTTAGCCAGACGCGGCCGGTCGAGGCCTGCGCGATCGACGAGGGAAATGGGGGCGTCAGCCATTGCGGTATCCTGACCGTCATTATGGTGAAAGTGCCCCCTACATAAGCGCTTCGCCGGCAGCGCGCGAGGGGCCGCTCAATCGCGCTTGGCAATGCCGGCCTTCTCGATGACCGCGCCCCATTTGGCGATGTCGGCCTTCATCCGCGCCGTCATATCCTCCGGCGTGCTCCAGCGCATGGCCATGCCCATCTGGTTGGCTTTGCTCTGCACGTCGGGGCCGGGAATGACCTCTTTCATGGCGGCATTGAGCGTGGCGATGACCGGCTTTGGCGTGCCGGCGGGAACCGACAGCCCGTTCCAACTGGCGACGTCATAGTCCTTGATGCCGCTCTCCATGACCGTCGGCACGTTCGGCAGATAGGCGGTGCGCTTGGCGCCGGTCGAGGCCAGCGCCACGATCTTGTTGTCGGCGAGTAGCCCGCTGAGCGCGGCATAGAACTCGAATGCGACGTCGACGTCGCCGCGCATCACCGCGCCGGCCATGTCGGGCGAGGTGCGGAACGGCACGATCGCCGCCTTGATGCCGGCGGTGCTGGTGAACAGCTCGGCGGCGAGGTTTTGCGTCGAGCCCGGATTGATGGTTCCGATATTCAACTTGCCGGGACTGGCCTTCGCCGCGGCGATGAGATCGGCAATCGATTTCAGCGGCGAGCCGGCGCGAGTGACAATCAATATGTCGAAGAACGCGGCGGTCGAAACCGAGTCGAAGTCGGTGAGAATGTTGTAGGGCAGCGACTTGAACAGCGCGACCGCGATGGCATTGTTGTTACCGGTCATCAACAGCGTGTAGCCGTCGGGTGCGGCGGCAGCGCCGGTTTGCGCCGCCACGATGCCGGCGGCGCCGGGGCGGTTTTCGATGACGAATTGCTGCTTGAGGCGATTGCTCAATTGCTCGCCGAGGATGCGCATGCCGACATCGGCAACGCCGCCGGCGCCATAGGGCACGATCAGGGCCACCGGACGGCTAGGATAATCGGCCTCGGCAAGCGCTGCCGAGGCCCCGCCAATAATGACGGCGCACAGCATTGCGGCAATAGCGACGACTTTGCAGCCTGCACTCACGAGCTTCCCTCCCCGCAGTCTTTCAATCGCCGCCGGCGACGGCCGGGCGCGACGACTGCGCGCAGCCGCAGTCCGAAAATTTCGGGGTTACGGCAGCTGGTCGTAGCCCTCGCCAAAACCCTTCAGGCTCATGGGAAAGCCGATGCCTTCCTCGGGCGTCTGGAAGATGATGAAGGTCGAGGTCTGGCCGTTGCGCAATTTGGTGATCAGGTTGTCGTCCATGACCACTTCGGCGATGCAGCCGTTCGGCAGGCAGCGCACGAAGCCGGCGCGGCCGACGTCATTGTTGTCAATCTTCAGCCCGAGCCCCG
>JBEKKM010000064.1:0-23641 GCA_050010715.1 Xanthobacteraceae bacterium
CGTTCGGCACCATGGGACGCTCGCCCGATTTTCTCAACACGGTGGTGGCGTCGCTCGCCGATGCGCCGGAATTTTTCGCCGAAGTCGGCAGCAAATCCTTCGACAATGTGCAGCGCTACTATCGCTATTGCCGCGACAACGATCTGTTTCTCACCCACACCCTGGTCAATCCGCCGGTCGACCGCAGCAAGTCCGCGGCCCAGCAGGCCGACCCGTACGCCTATCTGGGCATCGTCGAAGAAACCAAGGACGGCCTGATCGTGCGTGGCGCAAAGATGCTAGCGACCCACGGGCCGACCGCCGACGAGATCATGGTCTACCCGCTGCCGTTCTCGGTGCGCCCCGGCGAGGGGAAATACGCGCTCGCCTTCGGCATCCCGGCCGACACCAAGGGTCTGCGCTTCATCTGCCGCGAGCCGTTCGATCCGGGCGACCTGTCGGAATGGGATCATCCGCTCGGCGCGCGCTTCGAGGAGCCCGACGCCATGGCGATTTTCGACGACGTGCTGGTGCCGTGGCAGCGCGTCTTCCTGCACGGCAATGTCGAATTGGCCAACACCATGTTCGCGCGCACCGGGCTGCAACGCCACACCGGGCATCAGACGGCGGTGCGCGGGCTCGTCAAATGCGAATTCATGACGGCGCTGGCGATCGCGCTGTCGCGCAGCGTCAAGACCGATACCTTCGTCCACGTGCAGGAGCAGATCGGCGAATGCATCGGCTACCTGCAACTCATCGAAGGCGCGATCTTGATGTCGGAGCAAAAAGCCGAAGCCAGCGGCCACGGCACGCTGCGGCCGGCGCTTGAGCCGCTGCAGGCGTTGCGTTACCACATCCCGCGCTTCTACGAGCGCATGGTGCGGCTCACCCAAGTGCTCGGCGCCGGCGGCATATTGGCGAACCCGACCGAAGCCGATCTCCGCTCCGAAATCGGCGCCGATATCCATCGCTATTACCGCGGCGCCGATCGCGATGCCGAAGCCAAGATCCGCCTGTCGAAACTCGCCTGGGACGCAACCGGCACGCAATTCGGCCAGCGGCAATTGCAATACGAGCGTTACTACGCCGGCGATCCGGTCCAGACCGGCGCGTCGCTCTATAAGATGTGGGATCACGCGGCACTCTTGGCGATGGTCGACCGCGCGCTGAGCTTGCCGTCGGAGCGCGAGACGAAGCCATGAGAATGTCGGGCCTGAAGACACTGCTATGGGCTGCGGCGCTCGCGTTGCTCGGCATCGGCGGCGCGGCGGCGCAAACCTATCCGTCGCGGCCGATCACCATCATCGCGCCGTTCCCGCCGGGTGGACCGTCGGACGCGCTGGCGCGAATTCTCGCCGGCCCCTTGGCGGCGGCGCTGGGCCAGCCGATCGTCATCGAGAATGTCGGTGGCGCCGGCGGCACGGTTGGCGTCGCCCGCGTCGCGCGCGCCGAGCCGGACGGTTACACCTTGCTGATCGGCCAGTGGAGCACCCAGGTCGTCAACCCGGTCACCTATAATCTGTCCGTTGACGTGGTGAACGATTTTGCACCGATCGCGCTTCTGGCCAACACGCCGCAAATCATCATCGCGCGCAAGGATTTTCCGGCAAGCGATGTGCGCGGCCTGATCGCTTGGCTCAAAACCAATCCCGACAAGGCGCAGGCCGCCACGGTCGGCGCCGCCGGTGGCGCGCAGGTCGCCGGAATGTATTTTCAGCAAGTCACCGGCACGCACTTCGGCTTCGTGCCCTATCGCGGCGGCGCGCCAGCGATGCAGGATTTGATGGCCGGCCGCGTCGACATCATGTTCGACCAGGCCGCCAACGCCATCACCCAGGTGCGCGCCGGCACCATCAAGGCCTACGCCGTGATGACCGAACAGCGCTGGCATCTGGCGCCCGATATTCCGACCATCGACGAGGCCGGCGCGCAAGGCCTGCACGTGTCCTATTGGCACGCGCTGTGGGCGCCGAAGGGCACGCCTGCCGACATCATCGCCAAGGTCAATGCCGCCGTGGTCGGCGCGCTCGACGATGCCAAAGTGCGACAAAGTTTTGCCGCCCAGGGCCAGGATATTTGGCCGCGCCAGCAGCAGACGCCGCAAGCGCTCGCCGCCTTCTACAAGGCCGAGATCGACAAATGGTGGCCGATCATCAAGGCCGCAGGCCTGAAGGTGGAATGAATATTCGCGCCCGTCGGCTAAAGCCGATAGCGCCGGCGCAGTTCGATCAGGGCTGCGAGGCTGAGCAGCGCGGTTGCGATGACGTAATAGCTCGGCGCCAGTTTTGAGCCGGTGACGTTGATCAGTGTTTGGGCGAAGAACGGCGCAAAGCCGCCGAACACAGCGACCGCGATGTTATAGCTGAGCGACATGCCGGTGACCCGCGTCGATGTCGGAAACACCTTTGCCATCAGCGAAGGCAATGCGCCTGAGAAAAACGATTTGAGCAGGCCGAGCCAGCACACCATCAGCACCAGCATGAGCAGCGAGGCATTGGCGCCGAGCAGGACGAAGGCCGGATAAGCGGTCACGGCGAACAGGATCGCCGCGCCGATCATGATCGGGATCTGCCCGACCTTGTCGACCCACAGCCCGACGAACGGCACCACCAAAGTCTGCAACGCCGCGGCCAGCACCGCGGCCAGGAAACCGACCGACTGCGGCAGGTGCAGCTCCTTGATGGCGTAGGTCGGCATGAACACGATCATGTATTGCGAGCTGGTCGAGGTGACGACCGCGCCGGTGGTGAGCAGGAGCCGGTCCCATTGCCCGACCAGCAATTCGCGCAGCGGCGCGCGTGCTGAGCCGGCCTCGAGAAATTCCGGCGTCTCGCCCATATGGCTGCGCACGTAATAGCCGACCGGCCCGATCAGGAGGCCGAACGCGAAGGGAATGCGCCAGCCGAAGCTTTGCAGGTCGGCCGCCGACATGGTGGTTGTCAACAGCACACCAAAGCCGGTGGCGATCAGGGCTGCCAATCCCTGGCTCGCCCATTGCCAGCTGGCGAAGAATCCGGCGCGGTCGGGCCGGTGCTCGACCAGGAAAACGGTCGAGCTCGCGAACTCGCCGCCGACGGAAAAGCCCTGCAACAGCCGCGCCGCGATCACCAGGATCGGCGAAAAAATGCCAAGCGTGCCGTAACTCGGCATCACCGTCATCAGCCCAGTGCCGATGGTCATCAATAGAATCGACAGCGTGAGCGCCGCTTTGCGCCCCTTGCGGTCGCCATAGGCGCCGAGAAAGATCGCGCCCACCGGCCGCGCCAGGAACGAGGCGCCGAAGGTGCCGAAGGTGACGAGCAGCGAGACCGCCTCGTCGGCGGCCGGAAAGAACACTTTCGAAATGATGACGGCGAAATAGCCGTAGACCAGGATTTCGTAGAATTCGAGCGCATTGCCGAGCGAGGCGGCGATGATGAGCCGGGTCGCTTCTGCCGCGCCGTGGCCTTCGCTCGGTGCCGCCGTGATTGCGCTCATCGGTGATCCAGCGGGCCGGTCATCGATCCGGCCGAATGACCAAAGCAGCGGGCGCAGTATCTCGGGTCACGAGACGCGGACAAATCTGAATTCGCAACTGGTGCGCGCAGCATTCTCCTGCTCTATCCGCTGCGTGCGATGCAACGTCCAATGATCGAACAGGATGGCGTCTCCGGGCACGGCGTGGGGTATCCAGGAATCGCCGCCTACATTGGCCTTGACCCATTCGTCCGAGCGCGACTTTTCAGATCCTTCCATGCTTGGAACATCCCGCATCGTCTTGTTCGAGCCCGGGATCAGCTCCAGCGATGGCAGGACGTCGCCGACCGGATCGAGCGGCAGCCAGGTATTGATGCAGTAATCGGTCGCGTTGATGATGCCGGCAGCATCTGCATCGATATGCCACGGCAGGTATTTTCGCGCGGACCGGTGGCGGCGGATGAATGTGAAATTGGGCTCGAGCCGCCAGCCCCGATCGAACAATGTGCGAAACTGCCGCTCCGCTGCGGCAATGACGCCCTCGAACTGCGCAAAAAGACCCGGATTCGCATGCTCGAGATAGCCGCAGCTCCTTCACCCAGATGCCGTCCCAGCGCTTGTAGTGGTCGACGAGATACTCGCTCAGCGTCGGCGGGTTATCGTCGGCGTGCTCCTGCAATAGGTCGTAGCTGGCTTCTACTGCGGTGCGCAGTTCGGCGAGTTCGTGCGGCGAAAGGAATGCCGCCACCTTCGCCGTTCCGTTCTGCATCCAGGCATTCCGGAAATCGGCTTGTTCGGCCGTGCAAATCTCAGGCATGGCTCACCACTGGCGCTCGGCGGTCACGGCGTGCGCGGCGACATATACACGTGGCGGTCGGCCGCGGGCAATCCCCAAGGCGGCATCCCTATTTGGACAATGGCGCGCGCTCGACAAGACCGCGGTTTTCGTAAAAAATCACCGCAAACGACAATCCGGGGGGACTAAGATGGCGGCGGATACGACGGTCACGGTGGCGGCGCGGCTCGATCGGCTGCCGCCGTCGCGCTACACGCGCAGACTGATAACGCTATTGTCGCTCGGCGGCTGGTTCGAGTTCTACGACCTGTTCTTCACCGCCTATATCGCCATCGGGCTGTTCAAGGCAAAAATCTTCACGCCGACGACCCAGGGCCTGTTCGACCTGCAGGGCTTTGCCAGTTTCGTCGCCGCGCTGTTCACCGGCCTGTTCATCGGCACCCTGGTCTTTAGCCGCCTCTCCGACCGCTTCGGCCGACGCTCGATCTTCACCTTCGCGCTGTTGTGGTACTCGATCGGCGCCTTCATCATGGCGTTTCAGGACACCGCCGCCAGCATCGATCTGTGGCGATTGATCGCCAGCATCGGGCTTGGCGTCGAACTGGTGAATGTCGACACCTATGTGTCGGAGCTGGTGCCAAAAAGCCAGCGTGGGCCGGCCTTCGCCTATAATCAGTTCATCATGTTCACCGCCGTGCCGGTGGTCGCGTTCATCGCCTGGCAGTTGGTGCCGCAGACCATCCTCGGCCTCGACGGCTGGCGTTGGGTGGTCATCATCGGCTCGCTGGGCGCCGCGGTGATTTGGTGGATCCGCCGCAACTTGCCGGAATCGCCGCGCTGGCTCGATCAGCACGGCCGCACCGCCGAAGCCGAGCGCATCGTCGAGGATATGGAGCGGCACACCCGCACCGAGACCGGCAAGGAGCTACCGCCGCCGGAAATCGTCACCGGCGAGACCGAACGCAAGTCCGGCACCTGGATGGAAATGTGGAGTCCGGTCTATCGCGGCCGCACCATCATGCTGGTGATCTACAATCTGTTCCAGACCGTCGGCTATTACGGCTTTTCAAGCTGGGTGCCGCAATTGCTCATCTCGCAACACATCGAGGTGACGAAGTCGCTCGTCTATACGTTCATCATCGCGATCGCCGCGCCGATCGGGCCGTTGGTCGGCGTCATCTTCGCCGACCGCTTCGAACGCAAATGGCAGATCGCCTGGGCCGCGGTCGGCATCGCCGTGTTCGGACTGTTGTTCGCGCAGCAGGGCAGCGCCGCCGGCGTGATCGTGTTCGGACTGTTGATCACGCTGTGCAACAACTGGATGTCGTTCTCGTTCCACGCCTATCAGGCCGAGCTCTATCCGACCCGCATCCGCGCCCAGGCGGTGGGCTTCGTCTATTCGTGGAGCCGGTTTTCCGCCATCTTCTCCGGCTTCATCATCGCTTTCCTGCTCGGCAATTACGGCACCATCGGCGTGTTTACCTTCATTGCCGGCGCCATGGTGGTGGTGTTCATTGTTATCGGCGGCTTTGGACCCGCGGTGACCGGACGGCGGCTGGAAGCGATCGCGAGCTGAAACGCTTCCGGCGTGCCGCGCCCAGCTCACGCCATCCAAAACGGCTTGCACGATTTGAGACCCGAACTGTGCCGCGCGATGCCGATATCGTTGAGGCATCGATCGCTGAGATTCATCAGCTCTTTGCGCGAGCGGGCGCGGCGCGACCAATTGGCGAGGCCCTGCTTCACGTGGCTCAACGATAACAGGCGGCGCGGACGAGCGGTCTTGGTACTCTTGTCGAGGGTGCTCATGGCGACCTCCGTCGAGTGACCGAGTATAAGCTTATGTAGCGGCGCCGAGGCTTGAGCGATGTGCCATGCGTCACCGCGGTTGGTGTGCTATGCGTCACACCAAACGGCGATCGTGTCCGCTTTGAATGGCGGCAAGCGGCGAGGACGCCATGTACGAGGAATTCGACGGGCGGACACGGACCAAGATCGTGCGCGACGCCGACGGCATCGCCCGCGTGCTGTCCCACGCCGATCGCCATGTCGCCGTCAAGGCGGCGACGCCGCAAGCCGCCGCCGGCGCCTATCTCGGCCGTTACGGCCACTTGTTCGGATTGCAGCAACGGCACCTGAAAAATCTTACCCGCAGCGTGGTGCAGGATCCGACCAGCGAGCCCGTCGACTATCGTTTCTTGCGCGAAAAGTCCCAATTCGACGTCACCACTGTCGCCTTCGATCAAACCCGCTTCGGGCTCGCGGTCTGGGAAGCGGGAATTTCGGTGACGATGAAGCACAACCCGCTGCGCATCATCGGTGCACGCTCGACGCTGCACGACATGCTCGAGGTCAAACGACCGTCCGCGGCGCATGTCGCGAGAGCGAAGGCGATCGACGTCGAGACCTTGGCCAAATGCCTAGGCCTCGCCGGCGTCGTCCGCCGCGGCGTGCCGCTGACCATCAATGCCCAAAAATTCATGATCTTTCGCTACCACGAGGCCACGCGCCGGCGCGCCGTGACGCCGCCCAAACGCGACGGCCGACCGTCATCCGGCCACCCCACCCTGCCCTTGCCGCCCGTGCATGCTTCGATCCGCGACGGCAAGCACTACGTCGTCCGCGCCGTCTATTTCAGCTTCGATTTTCCGCCGGCGCGGCCGCTGCATTGGGTGGCGATCGTCGACGTCGAAACTTCGTCGGTGCTGCTCGCCTACCCGTTCATCGCCAATGTCATGGGCTGGGTGTTCAAAGCCGATCCGGCGACGCTCGGCGGCCCGACGGCGGACGCCGGCAATGCCGCGCTCAATCGCTGGCGCAGCCCGGTCAAGCTCGAAGGCCTCACTGCGCCTGTCGATGGCACCCAAGCCTTGAGCGGCACCCGCGTGACGGTCGCCGACGTGTCGACACCGAAAGTGGCGCCGCCGACCAGGCCGGCCGGCAAGGATTTCAAGTACAACGCGCGCAGCAACGATTTCGCCGCCGTCAACGCCTACTACAATGTCGATCGCATCTTTCGGCTGGTAGAGGAGTTGGGTTTTTCCATCGCCGATTATTTTCCCGGCACGACGTTTCCCAGCCGGGTCGACCATCGCGGCCATTTCGACCCGAACCGTCCGCGCGGCAACGAGATCAACGCGCATTGCGCCGGCGATGCCGCCGGCACCGGCATCGATTACACGGTGTTCGCGCTGGCCGACCTCGGCGATCGGAAAAATCCGATCGGCATCGCCGGCGACTGGCGTATCGCGCTGCATGAATTGCTGGGCCACGGCGTGCTGTACAATCACATCGGCAACGCGCTGTTCAAATTCGCCCATAGCGCCGGCGACAGCTTTGCCGCGATCCTCAACGATCCGGGCTCGAAGGCGAAGGACCGCTACGATACGTTTCCGTGGCTGATCGGCGTGGAAAAGCGCCGCCACGACCGCACCGCCGGCCACGGCTGGGGCTGGAGCGGTAAGATCGGGATCCATCCGTTCGACGATGCGCTGGATTCACGCGGCTACAACAATGAGCAAATCCTGTCGTCGACGATGTTTCGTTTCTATCGCGCCATCGGCGGCGACGCCGCAACCCTTGCCGACAAGCGATATGCCGCCCGCGTGACATGCCATCTGCTGCTGGCGGCCATCCAGGCGCTGACAGTGGCAACCAGTCCGACTGATGCCGCGCACTTCGCCGCCGCGCTGAGCAAGGCCGACGCCGCAGATTGGCCGACCGAGCGCATCTGCGGCGGCGCCTATCACAAGGTGATCCGCTGGGCGTTCGAAAAGCAGGGCCTATATCAGGACGCCGCGGAGCCGAAGCCGAACAACAAGGAGGGCCTGCCGTCGCCGGTCGATGTCTATATCGAGGACGGCCGCCACGGCGAGTACCGCTATCAAGCCAACTACTGGGCTTGCCCGGCGATCTGGAACCGGCGCCGCAACGACCGCGGCACGGCCCATGAGACGCCGCAATCGGGCGTCACCAACTACGCTTATGTGAAAATCAAGAATCGCGGCTTGCAGAAGGCGACCAAGGTCGTGGTGCGGGCCTATCACGCACCGGCGTCGGCGAAGCTAAGCTTCCCCGGCGGCTGGCTGCCGATGCAGACGGCGCAACGGGCCGCGGCCGACGTGCCGCCGCATTCCTCCGCCGAAGTTTTGGTCGGCCCGTTTGCCTGGGTGCCCGGGAGCCGTCAGGAAGCCATGCTGATGGTCGTTTCCGCGGCCGGCGATCCGAGCAATATCGACAATCTGACCGCGGCCGACACGTTTCCGAACTGGCGGCTCGTTCCGAACGACAACAATATCGCCCAGCGCAACACTTCGGTCGCCGCGAAATCGAAAGGCCGCCACTGACGGCACCACGCCGCCAGGACGGCCAATCTTTTCGAGCTGCCGCCTATTGCGGCTTAGGCGCTTTTCAGTTTCTTCAACGTCGGACCCGCCTTGCTGCGCAGGATCTTGCGGATTCCCTTGTGCGTTTCGAGGTGATGCACAATCTCCTTCTTCAGCTTTTTGCGCTTTGCGGGGGATAGTCCTTTAAGTTCGCTTTTCGTGAAGGTTACGGGGCGAAATGCACCCATTTTGATATCTCCTTGGAATTTGCACCGGTATCGGTGAATGGAAAGCCTGACGTCGTTACGCACTCGGATTCTTGCTGTTCCGCGATAAGCGGATTGTCGAAATCCGCCGCTCCGGCTCCTTCACCATCCGTTCGAGGATTCTTTTGAAATCCGCGAGCAGACGATCGATCGATTTTGAGCCGAAGAGATGCGGTTTATAGATGCACGATCCTATCAAGCCTTCCGCGGCTTCTCGCAGCACCAAGATAACATCGTAAGTCGTCGTCGTCACCAGCGGCATCGGCAGGCCGGGATCGGCCTCCTCGAAGGCTAAAGCCTGGCCCGCGCTCGCCACCGGCCGCAATGCGGCGTTGTGCAGCAGGATCATCACTTGGGCGAGGTGCGCCGGATCGAGTCTGCGCTCGCGCGCCAGCGTTTCGGCGACAACCTCGAACGGCAGGTCCTGATGGGCATAGGCCGCAAGCGTCGTGGCGCGAACCCGCCGCATCACCTCGCGAACGGTCGGATCGCCGCCGAGACCGGTACGCAGAATGACGGTATTGGCGATTGGGCCGATCAGCCCCTCGGCGCCGGCGCGATTGCGGTTGGCGACATTGGTGGCGAGACGCAAGTCGTCCTCGCCTGAGTAACGATGCAACAGCGTCTTCAGCGCGGCAACCAGCGCCATGAACAGCGTACCACCTTCGCGACGGCTGAATTGTTTGACGGTTTCCGTCAGGCCTGCCGGCAAGGCGATGTCGCGCTGCGCGGTGAGCTCGCTTGCAGCGCGCCGCGACCGCGCGGCGCCGAGCTTCAACGCCGGCAGTGGGCCGCGCAGTTGCTCGCGCCAGTAGCCGAGCTGCGCGGCGACATCCGGATGGGATTGCCATGCACGCTGCCACGCGGCGAAGTCGGCATATTGAATCGGCAGCGGCGGCAACGGCGATGCCTTGCCGGCCGCGAACGCTTCGTAGAGCGCGGCGAGCTCCTCGGCCATCACGCCGAGCGATCCGCCGTCGGCAATCATCTGATGCATGGTGACGAGCAAGAGCTGCTCGTCTCCGGCCAGCCGGACGATGCGGGCGCGAATGAGCGGGCCGCGCGCGAGATCGAAGGAATGGGTAAGCTCGGCTTGAATGAGCCGATGCGCGGCGGTTTCGCGTTTTGATCGCGGCAGCTCGTGCAGATCGTCGACGGCGAGCGGCACCGTGAGCTGCGGCGCAATGACCTGGATTTGCCGGCCGCCGTCGATACCGATCGTCGTGCGCAAAATCTCGTGGCGCCGCACTATTTCGTTGAGGCTGAGTTCCAGAAGCGCCGCATCGGACGGCGACGTTATGCGCAGCGCATAAAGGATGTTGAAGAACGGCAGGTCCGGCACCGCCTGCTGCAGCGTCCACAGCCGTTCCTGGGCCGGCGATGCCGGCAACGGTGCGTTGCGGGAGACGCGGGCAAGCTCCGGCTGTCCGGCCCGGCCGGTTTTGATCAGCGTTTCGAGATATTCCGCCATCTCGGTTACGGTCGGTGCGTCGAACAGGCTCACGACCCCGACTTCGAGATGCATGGCGTCGTGAATTCTGGTGAGAACATGCGCCGCCAGAAGCGAATCGCCGCCCAGCGCGAAGAAGTCGTCGTGGATGCCGACTTGCTCGAGGCGAAGCACGTCCGCCCAGATACCGGCCAAAATGGTCTCGAGCGGCGTACGCGGCGCCGCGAAGGCCTGCGATGCGGCACTGCCGAGCCCCAGCTTCTCGGCCAATCCGATGCGCTGTACTTTTCCTGTCGAGCCTTTCGGCAATTGCTCAACGATCAGCACCTGGCGCGGCACCTTGAAATCGGCGAGCCGGCCGGCGACGAATTGGCGGATGTCTTTGGGCGTCGCGTCGGCGTTCGGCCGCAACACCACGGCCGCCGCGACGTCCTCGCCGAGCGTAGCGTGGGGCACGGCGAAGGTGATGGCTTCCGCCACCGCCGGGTGCTCGAGCAGCGCCTCGTCGACTTCGCGCGGGGCGATGTTCTCGCCGCCGCGATTGATCATCTCGCGGGTGCGGCCGGACAGATACAGATAGCCTTCGTCGTCGAAGAAACCCTGGTCGCCGGTCTTGAACCAATCGCCGGCGAAGGCGGCCGCCGTCGCGGCCGCGTCGCCGTCATAGCCGGGCATGACGCTGCCGCCGCGCACCGTGACGTGGCCGGTCTGGCTGGCGGGCAGCACATCGCCGTGGTCGTTCAAGATCGCGACATCGAGGCCGACCGGGATGCCGACCGAACCGGGCTTGCTCCGCCGCGGCGGCAGCGGATTACAGGCGATCGGCGCGGAAGCGGTTTCCGTCATGCCGTAGAATTCAATGACCGAGGTGCCGAAGGTCCGTTCCAGCTCGGCGAACACCGGCGGCGGCAGCGGCGCCGAGGCGGAACGGACCAGACGCAATCGGATGCCGGCGACTTGATCCGGATCGAGCCGCGCCTGGGCGAGAATGGCCTGATGCATGGTCGGCACCGCGGAGTACCAGGTCGGTGCAAACTCGCGCAGCCAGCCGAAGAAGCGATTGACGTCGCAGCCCGGCGTGCAAACCACGCCGGCACCCGCCGCGAGCGATGTCATCACGGTCGCAATCAGACCGTGGCCGTGGAATAGCGGCAGCACGTTCAGGCAGCGGTCGGCTTCGCTCAGCTGCAGTGCCGTGACCGCGCTGAAGGCCGAGGTACAAATATTGGTGTGCGTGAGCGGCACGATCTTCGGCCGCGACGTGGTACCTGACGTGAACAGAAACAGCGCGGTGGCTCCGGGCCCGATCGGATCGAGCGACGGCTCGCCCGCGGCAGTGCCCGCGAGCGTGAACAAGCCGGCGGCCTCGCCTGTTGGCGTCAGGTCGAAGACCGGCACGCCGCGCAATTGCGCCACGCGGCGCGCCGGTGCATCGACTTTGGCCGGCACGATCAACGCGCGCGGCTTCAAGTCGGCGAAATATCGGTCCAATTCCTCGGCCGAATAGGCTGGGTTGATCGAGGCGCAAGCGGCATTCGCCGCCACCGTCACAATCGCAACCGCAAGCTCCGGCCCATTCGGCATCAGCACGGCGAGCCGGTCGTCGCAGCCGATACCCTTGGCGCGCAAGGTATGGCCGACGTCGTCGATATGGCGACAAAGACGCTGGTAGCTCAGTGGCGCGCAATCCGGCGCCAGGATCGCGGGCGCATCCGTAAGGCGTCCGGCGTGATGCCGCAGCAGGTCGTAGAGCGACGAAAATGGGACGCTGACGTTTTGTTTTGAGGAAGGTTGGTCCAGCACGATACTTTAGCCGGGACTGAATTTGCCAACGTTACGGCGCAGCATATCATTGCTGGGCCTGAGCGAGCCAGAAACGCATGTCCATGTCGCGGTACATCGCCGTCGCGGTGGCGTGATGGTGCTCCGCGTCCTCGGCCTTGCCGGCGCGGCGATGGATTTTGCCGAGACCGAGATGGCAATGGGCCACCAGCGGACGCATGCCGTGGCGTTGCGCCAGCGCCAGCGCGTCGCGGTAGTGGCTGACGCCGCGCTCGTGGTCAAAACGATCGGCATCGACTGCGATATCGCCGAGCAGATGGTGGGCATGGGCGGCGAAACCGGGCTGGCGCGTCGACGTTTCGACCGCACGCTCGGCGAGGTCGCGCGCTTTGTCGAGCTGGCCGAGCCGCAGCAAAGCGCGGCCGACGGCGTGATAGGCCCAACTGCGATGGCCGACGATGCCCTGGCCCGCCTGCCGCTCCAGCAGCGCCTCGGCTTCTTGGATGCGGTTTGGCGTGTCGCGGGACTCGCCGATTTCCGCCATCGCCCAAGCCGAGGATGCGACCGCCCAAGGCAGATGGATGGTGACATTACCGGTGCGCAACATCGTCAGCCAGTGCTCGACCAGCGACTGCGCTTTCGCCCAATCGCCCTTGAGGAGATGCGGCATGGAGGCTGCGAAATGTGCCCAGCCGATGCTGAACGCATGCTGGGTCGGCTCGGCGATGCGGATCGCTTCAGCCTCGTATTTTGCCGCTTCTGTGAATCGGCCGAGCTCGGCGAGGCTCATCACCAGCCAAGCACGATCGAAGACCGATGCCGGCACCGCCATGCCGAAATGGGCGTTGATCGAGTCCGCGGGCAGCGTCGCGAGATTGTTGGTGGCGAGCGCCACCACGCGCTCGTAGTCGCCGCGGTAGCAATGCGCCTGCTCGAGATAGCTAGTGGCGACGATGCGCAGCGGCACGTCGTGCAGCCGCTCGGCGATCTCCAAGGCGCGCGAGCCGCTGTCGAGCGCCTCGTCCAACTCGTCGAGTGTCGATTGCACGGTGGTCATGAAGGCGCAGACCTGGCCGCGCCGCCGGTCGTCTTTCAGCTGCGTGGCGATGATCTCGGCCTCGCGCAGATGCTCGAGCTGGTGCCGGCCTTCACCCAACTGCCGCAGCACCGGCCGCAGGTCGAGACGCAGCTCGAAGCCGCGCTCGAGCGTGGCCGGGCTCTCCGGCAGTTCCTTCAATATGCCGAGCGCCTCCTCGAAACAGGAGCGGGCGTCGGCCAGCGCCGAGCGCGCGGCCGCCTTGCCGCCGGCCAGATGCAGGTAATGCACCGCCTTGTCTTTCAGCTCGCCGCGCACGGCGTGATGGGCGAGCCGCTCGACGTGCTCGCCGAGCCGGTCCGCATAGAGCTTTTCCATGGCGTCGACGACGCCGGCGTGGGTATCGCGGCGGCGCTGCTGCAACAGCTCGTTATAGGCGACGTCGTGGGTGAGCGCGTGGGTGAAGGTGTATTGCAGGTCGGGAAACAGTTGCGTGGTGTAGAGGAATTCGGCCGCCTGCAGATCGTCGAGCAAGGCGCGCAGGTCGTCCTCAGACAGCCCGCTGATCGCCTGCAAAAGTGTGAAGGAAAAATCATGGCCGATCACGGCGGCTTCCTGCAGCAGGCGCTTTTCGGTGGCCGGCAGCTTGTCGATGCGCGCGGCGAGCACTGCCTGCACCGTCGGCGGCACTTCGTTGCTCACGAACGGCCGGGCCAGGCGGTATTTGCCGCGGCTGCCTTCGAGCACCGCACCATCAACCAGCGACCGCACGATCTCTTCGACGAAGAATGGATTGCCGGAGGCGCGCTCGATCAGGAAGCTTTTGATGGTCTCGACGCTCGGATCGGAGCCCAACAGCGCCTGCAGGAGTTCGGCGAAGCTTTCGCTGGCAAGCGGATTGAGACGCAGCTGGCGGTAGTTCGGCCGGCCCTTCCATTCGTCCTTGTATTCGGGGCGGCAACTGACGACCAGCAACAGACGCGCATCTTGGGCGCGGACGACCAATTCGTTCAACAGCCCGATCGAAAGCGAATCGTACCACGGCATGTCCTCGAACACCGCGACCACCGGCTGGACCTTGCTCTCGCTCAGCAGTAGCCGGATCACCGCCTGATAGGTCAGTTGCCGATGTTCGATCGGCTCGAGCGCGCGGAACGGATGATCGTCGTCCAGCGCATTGAGCAGATCCAGCACCGGCAGGATCACCTCCTGTAGCGACGGGTCGAGGGAAAGAATTTTTCCCGACACTTTCTCGCGGATCGATTGGACGCTGTCATGGACGTTGAGCTTGAAGTAATGCCGCAGCAGTTCGGTGACCGGCAAATACGGCGTGGCATGCCCGTAAGACGTCGAGTTGGATTCCAGGACGAGCCATTCGGCGGTCGGCGGCGAATGAATGAACTCGTGCACCAGGCGCGACTTGCCGACGCCGGCCTGGCCGACGATGGCCACCACCTGGCCGTGGCCTTGCGCGGCCAGTTGCTGGGCGCGGCGCAGGTGCTGCAATTCGACGGCACGGCCGACGAAGCGGGTCAAGCCGCGGACCGCGGCGGCTTGCAGGCGGCTGCGCGCGGCGCCGGCGCCGATGATCTCGTAGACGTCGATCGGATAGGCGAGCCCCTTCACCGGGAGCGCGCCGAGCGGCTTCATGGCAAGATAGCCTTCCGCCAGGCGAAAGGTATCCGCCGTCGTCAGCACCGAGCCAGGCTTCGCCATCTGCTCCATGCGGGCTGCCAGGTGCGCGGTCTGGCCGACCACGGTGTAGTCCATGTGCAGATCGTTGCCGATGCCGGAAATGACGATCTCGCCCGAATTGAGCCCGATCCGGATCATCACCGGCACGCCATAAGAGCGCTGGATCTCGTCGGAATAGCGCGCGATGTTTTCCTGCATCCGCAGCGCCGCATAACAGGCGCGCACGGCGTGATCCTCGTGAGCGAGCGGCGCGCCGAACAGCGCCATGAGGCCGTCGCCCATGACCGTGTTCACGGTGCCTTCGTAGCGGTGCACGGCCTCGATCATGCGTTCGAGCACCGCATGGAGCAGCTTTTGCACGTCCTCCGGGTCGCGGTCGGCGATCACCTCCATCGAGCCTTTGATGTCGGCGAACAGCACCGTAATCAGCTTGCGCTCGCCTTCCAACGCGGCGCGGGAAACGAGAATCTTATCGGCGATGTGCTGGGGCGTGTAGTTTTTCGGCGAAGCGAAGCGCGGATCCTCTTCGACCGCCCGCAGCGGATGTCCGCATTGCAGGCAGAACCTGGCCGTCGAGGAGACTTGGCTGCCGCAATTGCCGCAGCTTCGGGTCAGCGGAGTTGCGCACTCCTCGCAGAACCTCGCCTTAGCGGTGTTCTCGTGCTGACACTTCGGGCATTTCATTCCACGCCCCAAAACAGATACACGACAAGACACAAGCCGGAAGCAATACGCGGCTACCGTCGCGCAGTATCGGCGACAAAGCAAATGTCCCGGTCCCTGACTGCCGGCAAGGCGCGTTTTAGGATCATCTACAACGTCAGTTTGTGGCTTGCCGGCGCACATCTTATGGTCGGAACAATTGCAGCGACCGCGGCGCGACCTCGTACCGATCCTACCAAAACGGCGCCACGTTCGAAAGCATTCGCGAACGTGGCTCCGTACATCAGAGGATTTGCTGAGCTGTTGCGATGACTTCGACCCAAGCGGGAAGTAAGTGAATTAGTGCAACCGTCAGTAACAGGCCCAGCACGCTGAACAGCGTGATCGCGACGAGATCGGGATCGGTGAACATCGCGACCAACCGGTCCCAATGCGTCACCTTGCGCAACAGCGGGCCGTGCGCGGGATCCACCAAGATCAGACGCTCATCTCGCGTGAATAATTGTGACATCGGTGACCTCCTCCAGGGTGCCGCCGACCAGCATGGCTTTGTCATGTTTGCCGGCATTGCATCCGATGCCGTGTAAGTGACTTTTGCCGGCGGCGGCGTCTGTGCCACGCGTCACAGTGAATATTTGGTAAGGAACCCGAGTGCACCCGGCGCGATGCCGCGACTTAGGGCGCTGTCACCAGTTCGCGCAGCGCCTCGGGCTTGAGGATGATCGTCCAGCGGTCCTTCAATTCCAGAATGCCGCGGCGTTGCCAGTCGCGCAGGCAGCGGTTGACGTTCTCGCGGGTGCCGCCCGACATTTCCGCGAGTTCCCGCTGCGACAGCGACAATTTCGCCGCGCCGTGGGCCTGGGCCGGGTAGCTCAACAGCGTCTTGGCGAGCCGAGCCGGCAGGTCGAAGAAGGCGATGTCCGACATGCGCTCGTCGGAGCGGCGAACGCGCGCGCAAAGCAGCTCCATCAGTTTCATGCAGGCCGCGGGATTGCGCTCCAGGAACGGCAGCACGTCGCGGCGCTCCAGAACTATCAGCTCGCAATTGGTGAGAGCGGTGGCATTTGCGGAACGCGGCTTGCCGTCGAGCAGCGCGATTTCGCCGAACACTTCACCGGCCCGCAAATCGGCGAGGATGATCTCCTTGCCTCGCGCCGCGGGCAACGAAATCCGCACCACGCCGAGCACCACCGCCATCATGCTGTCGCCGTGCTCGTCGATCCGGCAGATCGCGTCGCCGGCGGCAAAGTGGCGGGGGTGGGCATGCTCCGCGAGCTCGCGACGCGCCATGGCGTCGAGAGCGCCGAACAACGTACATTTTTCCAATAATTTGAGCCCGCGTTCGGCCGCCGGATTGTTCGCCATCGTTTTCGCCCCATTATCTCGCACGTTCCAGTGACGAGTGACACCGAAGCTGCTGACCCGATTTTTTTGATTCTGACCGAGGCACGACCTGGTCGCAACCGTCTTTTGGTGACCTTCGGTCGCCGCTACCGATCTGCCCCCGGCTATGTAACCATAGAAATTGGAGCCTATCACGGCAATGATATGAGCCGGGTGCCCGCGGCCGACCGGCGTCGATGCGACGCGGTGGACGTCGACGACGTTTAGGATTTCACGTTCCGAAAGCGCCGCCTTGGCATCGTCGTAGATCTGCCGACTGGTGACGACGTGCGGCTGCCGTCCCGCGCCGGCGAGATCGAAGGCAAGATCGGAAAGGATCTGATTTGTCGCCGAACGGTCGGGTGCAAAAAATCGATTGATGAAAACCAATCGGCGCATCGGTGGCCGGCATGCCAAGGTTCGGATGCCAAGCCATGTCAGGCCTTGGCGATCTGTGTTTCGTGGACGAGCAACGTTCGGACGGCGTCGTCGCGCAACAGCTCCTCGAAATAGGCGATGGTGCGCGTCAGGCCATCGCGCAGCGCCGTGTGCGGCGCCCAGCCGAGTACATCATTGGCTTTCGAAATATCCGGCCGGCGTTGCCGCGGGTCGTCCTGCGGCAGCGGCCGATGCACGATGCGCGAGCGCGAGGCGGTGAGATCGACCACCATCGACGCCAGTTCGAGCATGGTGAATTCGTCCGGGTTGCCAATATTGATCGGTCCGGTCACCTCGTCGGCGGTGTTCATGAGACCGACCAGCGCGTCGATCATGTCGTCGACATAACAGAACGAGCGGGTCTGCTGGCCGTCGCCGAAGATGGTGATGTTGCGGCCGAGCAGCGCTTGCACGATGAAATTCGACACCACGCGGCCGTCGTTCGGATGCATGCGCGGGCCGTAGGTATTGAAGATGCGGGCGACCTTAATGCGCAGGCGGTGCTGGCGCCGATAATCGAAGAACAGCGTCTCGGCGCAGCGCTTGCCTTCATCGTAACAGGAGCGCGGCCCGATCGGATTGACATGACCGCAATAGTCTTCGGTCTGCGGATGAATCTGCGGATCGCCGTAGACTTCCGAGGTCGAGGCCTGGAGGATTTTGGCGTGCAGCCGCTTAGCCAGCCCCAGCATGTTGATGGCGCCGTGCACGCTGGTCTTGGTGGTTTGCACCGGATCTTGCTGGTAGTGGGGCGGGGAGGCGGGACAGGCCAGATTGAAGATTTGGTCGACTTCTACATAGAGCGGAAGCGTTACGTCGTGACGCATCAGCTCGAAATCGTGGTGGTCGAGCAGATGATCGATGTTGCGTCGCGAGCCGGTGAAGTAATTATCAACGCATAGCACGCTGGCGCCGCTGTTGAGCAGGCGGTCGCATAGGTGCGAGCCGAGAAATCCGGCGCCTCCGGTCACCAGCACGCGTATTTCGAGATGCATATTAGCAACTCCCAAAAGCTTCAGAGCAGGGACGGCGCAGTGCGCGAAACCACGTGATTGCCTAAAATCAGCAGGTCCATTGTGGCGCGCAGGAAGCAGTTCAATGCTTCTTCCGGCCGGTAAACCACCAGCTCACTTTTATTGAACGACATATTGAGCACCATTGGCACCCCGGTCAGCCGGAAAAACGCTTCGAGCAAGGCATGATAGCGGCAATTGCTGGCCTAATCGACGGTCTGCAAGCGACCATTACCATCGACATGGGTGATGGCCGGTATCGGCCCGCGCCACTTAAGGGCTCGACACCGGCCCGTCGGAAAATAAAATAAGCCTTCCAAACCTTGGTAGGGGCCAATGCCGGATCAGAGCAGTTCGCAAACCGCTGGCGCGATCGCCGACGCGACCATCATCTCGCGCAGCCCATCGATCCTGTCCGCGGAGGTTGACGGCGAAATCGTCATGATGGGCGTCGAACAGGGTCACTATTTCGGCATCGATCACATCGGCAGCGACATCTGGAAGCGTATCGAGCCGCCATGCTCGTTTGCCGCCCTAATCGACGGGCTGGCCGCCGACTATGAGGCGGATCGCGCAACTATCACAACCGACGTTAAAACTCTGCTGGGCCAGATGGCAGAGCGAGATATCGTGAGGCTCACTTGATGGCCATGCCCGCACGGTTTGTTGCTTTGCCGGTGGAGCAGAAATAGCATCGTGAAGCATAAGCAGCGTTCGCGGACTAAAGCTGCCGCTTAGTTCATTTCGCCTTCAATCTCCAACCATGCCAGTCCGGCATTACGCAACCGAATCGGGTCGCGTTCACCTTTTTAGGCCGCAGCGATAAGTCTCGCAGCGAGAATGTTATAAACATCCTGAGGCTTACTGGCAGAGTAGAGTTTCTTACCCGCAGCGTCGATCCCTCCTCTACATACCGGTTATGGGCGCTCGAATTTCTGGTCTTGGTGGACCCGGCGAAGTCCTGGCTCGCAGACGCTCAGGTTTTCTTGGCCGGATACGCCTTTCGCACAGCGGTGTTTGGCGTCCTTGAAGTGCCGCTCTGGCCCCTTGCGTCACTTAGTTGGGCGCAGCTGTCCATAGCGCCACTTCGCGATCGTCAATTAATGCACTGCGAAAGGGTCATTCGATCACGGCCCTTGATGCGCTTGACGGCGCTTTGCTTTGCGTCGCATTGCGTCGCTCTCGGTTGCTGACTGTTACGGATGTCCGAGAACGGCTTCGAGCGCGTATCCCATCAGACCCAATCCACCGAGCAACAGAATACCGGCCACAGTCTCCATAGCCGCCCGATGTTTAGGGTAGCCATTTGCCAAATATGCAATGGCCGTCCCGAACACTAAGCTGATCGCACTCAATCCACAAATCATCACTGACCATCAAATCGATACAGACAACCAAATTAACCTATGCAGAGATCATGCCAGGGCTTTGTCTCCAGACCCGTTTTGCTTGCGTTCATTTGAAGGTCGCTGTCAAAAACATATAGCGATTAATCTTAAGTTGGCTGCTCGTGCGTTGCGTCGGCTTCACAGTGGGCCGGCGGCGTGTTCGGCGGTAACGCTGATCGACAAAATAACAAACTGACGGCTTTGTTTCGCAGTGAGTGAAAAACAGTTCGCGTTTCGTTCCAGCGTTTATCGATTGGATGTAAATGCTGGAGACAGCATGGTTGTCGCCGAAGAACGATATAACACAATCGCTGAGATGCTCTCACTTCCCTACCAGCCTGACGAAGAATATTTGATACTTTTTCATGGCCTTCGACGTCGACGTTGGCTGAGCAGGGAAGAAATTCAAGTGTGGGCTTCACAACAGGAAACTGACTGAGCCCGTCAAGCTCACGCGGGACGAGGCGTTCCTAATCGCAGTCAACATTGCCAAGCTGCCAAGCGTGCCGCGGCAGATATTGAAGGATATTCCGCGGCCGCCAAATTCGGTTAGCCGCAACGATTGAGGCGAAAACTTCTAACGAATTAACTTCGCACGAAAGGATTTCAAAATTAGCGAGCAGGTTGTTTGTGTTAGGGTTGGCTCCGGCTATCATTGGATGGCCAGCGCAAAGGCCGCCGAATCCGCCGTCTCTCACCGCACGGCGGTGCTAGGTGGACCAGCGCGAAGCGGCAGGGGGGCCCCGACCCGCCCGAGACAAAGGTCGGGGTCTCTTTTCTCAAGCGAGCCGCGACGATTGAGCGCGAGGGTCAATGTCCGCGCGTCTGAAATGAATGAGGCCGCCAACTGAATTGGCCTAGCGCAGATAGGCGGCAACCAAGAGGAAGAAAATTCCTAAGATTATGACCAGCGTCGCCCAGCGCTGAAAGCGGGTGTCCATGTGAATCATGTATCAGATTCACGGCAAGCCTGTATCGTAGTAAGATACAACCCTCCTATTCCATTTTGTCGCATACGCTTGGGCTTGCCGGCAAGCACTTAGCCGCCCAGGTGGCAAATTGCTGCGGGCGATGTTCGACGTCGGCTACTTCCCGCCGAACACACCGCCGTACAGATAGGCGCTAATCAAAGACTGTAGAATCGCAAGCCTCGACCTAACGACGGTTGCCCGCGGCAGGCTCACTGTTAACCTGTCGATTTGATGCTTTGGGGAATGGCATCATGCAGAGAATATTGGAATACCACCGGTACGCCGAAGAATGCCGGAAACTTGCCCAGTGCCTGGTGAATCCGCGCCATAAACAAAAACTTCAAGAAATGGCGGCGGCTTGGGACATGCTGGCAATAGAGCGCAAGCTCGATCTCGACGAGAAGAAGCCTGATTGAGTGCGCCGGATAAGCGCGGGCCGGCCCCGCGCCGGGAGGAGGCGAGTCATTGCCTAACCACCGCGGCGTAGAGTTGTTTTTCCCGCGCCTCAACCTCCTGTAGGGCCGCTGCAATTGCTGTCACTCGTTCTTCGGGTCGAATGAGCCGAAGGCCAGCGACCAATGCTTGGTGGCACTTTTCTCGCGCCTGTTTGCTCGATAACTCAATCACGATTGTCTCCCAAGCCCCTTGCCCATCTTCTGACAACGGTTGCTTGGATGCAAGAATGGGATATCGGGCAAAAACGGTGCGAGCATTCGGCCGACCCCGCGCCAGTGTCTAGCCCGTTAGCCCTTGGCCATCCGTCCGCAAATATGCCGCTCGTTCTGCCGGCGCGTTCTTGGCTGCAAGGCGATCGAGGAGCCAACTACAATCACCATTTGCGAGCCAATCGAGACTCACGTCGTATGCAAAGGCAAACGCTAGGTTTCCGGTATTTGTCGGCCGGTCGTGGCCAGCCTCCCATTTCCGATAAGTGCGTAAGCTAACGCGGGCAGCGGCCGCGGCTTCTGTTTCGGAGATACCCAACACCAGCCGTGTAATAGGTAACCGGCGATAAACCGCGCACCAGTCAATGCGGAGCGAGGTTTTGGATTTCATAGCTATGCCTCCCCTTTGGTGAGAGCCGTGGAGAAAGCCTGATACCGGCCGCTCGCCTAACTTTTGCTCGTCTGTCAGATCAAAATTCATTGCTTGTCCCGCTGCTTTAACCCTTACCAATCCCACTCTATAGCGCGCAGAGCCAAACGCCGGTAGCGTCAGTGCTCACGTTGGCATCGATCATTCTCAATCGCGAGGTCCACCCTCGGCACTCCAATTACGGCAACAACTAGCAGAACGTTCCAAGGCCACGAAGCTAACAAGAAAACGAGAGCAAAGTAGACGGTAAGCCACCCGCGAGACCGCTTGGTGGTATCCGCCCTGATCGAGCTGTTACAAGAGCTCGAGAACATCCCGTTATCTCCAGTGCGATGCTAGCGCGGGCCCTCGATAGCGAATGGGCCTGGGTGTCGTTCCGTCAGGGGATGGGTTTCGACCCATAGGGTACGTGCCGCCGTAGCAGGATTGATTCCGACCTTCTGCCACCATGCTGTTTCATCGCCGCAGCGGTGAACTTCTCGGTGGTGCCCGCGACAGAGCGGCACCGTGAACTCGTCGCTTACCTTGAGCCCAAGTGCGCGGCTTTGGGTAAAACGCAAATGATGAGGGTCTGACGGAGTTCGACCACAGACCAGGCAGGGCTGCTGCGCAACAAATCTGACATGCTCGCGATTGCGAATCCGGCGGGGCTCTGACAGCGTCAACGCCGCCTTATCAACCGCCTTCGATCTCGGTCGTTTTCTCGGCATTGGACGCCCATGCGGCGGTCGCTCACCACCCACCGACTGGGGTTCTGCCGCCGCGCTGCCAGCCAGAGTCGCCAGTCTCCCCTGGAAGGCTTCCTCGACGAGCAGTGCGTCGGCTGTTGTCAGTCTATTCTTCTCGGCCATGTGGCGATGCGCCCAGAGAGCGGCGTCATCGCTCGAGGCAAGTCCAGTGAGTTCGGCAACAAGCCTGTTGCGCAGGACGGCTGAGGCTGCTGGCTCAAGCATTGGCTGGGCGACACTTGTTTGTGCCCGGCGGTCAGGCCGAACGGCTGACCCTTGCCGGTTATGGCGTTGGCCGCCATTGAGCCGACCGTCACTGTTGGCGGATGGCTGATCGGGCCCCAACGTCGGCTGCGGTACCGCGATGTCAGGAGCATCGACATCGTCCTCGCCGGCAATTCCGACCAGGGTGAACAGGGCATAGCGGCGGGCATAGGTCAGCGCCGCCCCCATCCGATGCGGGGTGGCGGTATCGGCGATAGCGCAGACCGGCCAGTCGGAAGCGATCCACTCTCCCGACGCATGGGCCAGCACAGTCGTTAAGTTGACGACGCCAGCGGCCTGATCGATCGCGGTCGTCTGTACGGTTGCGATCTCGTGCTGGCCCAAAGTCTTACGCACAATGTCGAGGCCGCTCGATAGCGGGGCATAGCGGAAGGTCTGCTCCGTCCTGCCCCTTTCGTCCGAGCGAATGGTTGCCGTTAGGGATTTTTCCGGGTTGACCAGTTCGGCCTGCGCCTTGGCCAAGGCCGCCGCCAGGCTGGCGATAGAGGGGCTGGACCTATGCATGGCCACCCTCCACGGCCAGGAGATCAAAGCTCACCGCACCCGACTTCGAGCGCTTGGCCCGGATGCCATGACCGATCGCCTCCTTGGCGTCCTCGGGCATCAGACATTTCAGTTCTGCCTTGGCCTGTTCATGTTCGAGGTGCGCCGAACGGGTCCGCGAGAACACCGCAGCAAACTCCGCCCAGGCATTGGAGGCGCTCATGTCAACGATGCGGATCGCCTCGATTCGTGGCTTTGGCGGCTCGACCCCGAACAACCGCGGCGGTTCGCCGCTCTCGACACAGCGCCAGAACTTTCGCTCCGCAGTGACGATCAGGTGCTGATAGAGCGAGTCGGCATGGGCGGTGATCTCCACCCACTTGCCGCCCCCGGTGATCACCGAAAGCAC
>JBEKKM010000065.1:0-23567 GCA_050010715.1 Xanthobacteraceae bacterium
GTATTAATTCCTATCGCATTGACGCCAACGCGTTTGAACCTCCGCCGCGCTCGATTGTCAGACCAATAGGTCCACGGTTCGGACACCAGCGAATACCGCAGGAGAGTGTCATGAAATGCGCCAACCCAACCTGCAATCACAGCATCGGCCTCGTCTCCCACCGCCGCGGCTTGTTCGGCAAGCGGCCCTATTGCTCGAAACAGTGCCGCGACCACATCGCCGTCGCGCAGCCGCCGAAGTGCGAACGCGCCACCACTTATTTCGAATGGCTGTTCATGCAGCCGGCGACTCTGCAGCCGAGACTGGCAGTCGCGGCGGTTCGCGTCAGGGCGCGCTAAGACAGGTAGCGAGCGTAGCCCGATCGAACGACGCAAAATCCAGGATTGACGGCGAGGCTTCGCTCGGATTTCGTTTCACCCAATCCGGGCTACGCTTGCTGTTTTGCGTTCAGCCATAGGGAAGGAGACACGGGAAGCGTTTGAATGTCTGCAAGTGATGCCATCAAAGAGATTTTAGCTCTGTGGAAAAGAATTCCGCCAGAGCATCGCAGTGACTTTACTCTTTGCTTTGCAATTATTGCGTCAAAGATGGGAATTGAATGGCTGAAAAAACATTTTGACCCCGACTCAACAAAGCCGGGAATCTTCAAATTAAGCGAAGGAGTGGGCGAAGAAGAAGCAACGAGAAACTTCCGCGCTATTGATCTTGCTGAATGCCTTTTGAACCTGAAAGACATTGAAGGTCTTGATGACTGCCTCGCTCAAATGAAGGAGGCTGAAAATCCGGAGGCAGGTCTAGCAGAGCTGCACGTCGCTAAGATGTTATACATAAACCAATGGCCATTTCGTTTCGTGAAACCACAAGGCAAACGAGGAAATGATTACGATCTTGAAATCATTTGCCACAACCAATTGAGGTGCGGGGACGCAAAATGCAAGATCGAATCCACAGCAATAAGTTCTGACACAATAACCAGCACATTAAAAAATGCTCGCACTCAGTTACCGCCAGATGGTGCGGGGGTATTCTTTATAAAGTTTCCGCAGCAATGGATGTTCAGTCCAGATTGGGAGCGAATCACCGGGCAAGGCGCTGCCAATTTTTTTGCAATGGGCACCCAACGCGTGGCGTCCGTTGTATTTTATGTTGAACCTCTAACCTACCGCGATGGTGTAATCGGGCAGGGGCACTTTTATTTGGAAGTTATGAACCCGCGTCACAAGTTAGCTCGCGCATTTGACTGGCATTTATTTGAAAGGTGGAAACCGCCTCCGGTTGCCCCTAACACAATGCCCTCATTCTACTATAGACTTGCCAACTTTCCGAGATGGATACCAGGATATGAGGAAGAATGACGACCAATACAGCGCTTCCGAAGCCAGCGAGCGTATCGCGTAGGGCAGGTGAGGCTCGACCACGCTATCTGCGGGTTGTAACACTGGAGGACGGCGAGACGGTCCATAACGCTTTCTTTGACCGCAACTTCCGTGAGGACGTGCCATGAAGCTGCACTATTACCCGGAGACCGACAGTCTCTATATCGAGCTGGCCAACGCGCCGGGAGCGGAAGCACGCGAGATTGTCGAGGGCCTGGTTGTCGATCTTGATGCCGAGGGCAATGTCGTCGGCCTCGATATCGATCGCGCGTCCCGCAAGCTCGATCTGTCCAAGGTCGAAACCATTGCGCTGCCGCCGGCAAGCGCGGCGGAGTGACTTCGAGTTCAACCCATCCTAGGCCTACGGGCTCAAAAACCTGATCATCGCACTGCGCGTCAGCGTGACGTTGCTGGTGATGCCGACCGGGCCGCCCTTGGCGAGCTGAAATGCGGCGTATTGCTCGTGGTAGACGTCCTCGCCAGCCGAGCAGTCGACCGGAACGATGACCTTGAAGCCGCGCTGCACGGCTTCCTGCGACGTGCCGACGGTGGCGCCCTGAAACGAGTTGCCGCAAATTATCACGGTCTGGATGCCGGCCTGCTTGAGCACCGGCTCGAGCGTCGAGCCGAGGAACTTGTCCGGCCCGCCCTGGCGATACCATTCGCCGTCGCGCGGTTTTATCGCGGCGTCCATGACGTCGTTGGGCGTCGCATTGCCGTTCATGCCGACCAGGCTGTACCAGACCACCATGTTGTGGGCGCGCGCCTCGTCGTGCATGTGCACGATGGTGGGCATCGCGGCGACGCAGCGCGGCCGCGCGGAGCAGCCGGCTTTCATGATGTCGAGCAGCAGCAGCGCCGTGGTCCCGGGATTGACCGTGACCTCTTTCAGCTCCGGCGGCGGCGGCGCAACCGCCGTGCTCCACTCCGAAATAACATCGGCGACCGACGGCGAGCCGAGAAGTGCGAGAATGAGAGCGCCGCCAATGGCGGCGAAGCGTGACGATGGCATGGCGTGCTCCCGGTATCTGTCGGCCGCGGCAATAGCGGCCTGACGCAAAGATAGCATGTAGCCCGCATGAGCCAACGGGTCCCGGCCCGAAGTGGCCGGCCCGGGTTGAATGGTTAAATGAATGACGGCGGAACGCGGGGTGACCTCGCTGTCAAATCGATCCGCAAGGACCATTTATAGGCAATGACCGTCTATAGCTCGCTGTTCGCCGCGCTCTGGCTCATATTCATCGCGTACTGGGCCGTCATGGCCGTGGGCGCGAAGAAAAGCATCCGCGCGCACTGGCGGACGGAAGCCGGATTGCGCGTGGCCATCGTCGTGCTCATCCTGCTGGCGCTGCGTCTTCCGGTCTTTCGTCAGGCAATACGAAACGCGCATGCCTATGCGGCCGGCGCGAGCATGCTCATGGGCGTTGTCGGCGTCGCGCTTTGCGCGCTCGGCATCGGGCTCGCAATCTGGGCCCGCGCCTATCTCGGACGGAACTGGGGCATGCCGATGTCGCGGAAGGAGAATCCGGAGCTCGTCACGAACGGTCCGTATGCGTATGTGCGCCATCCGATTTATTCCGGCATGCTGGTCGCCATGCTCGGCTCGGCGATCGGCGAAAGCGCGTTCTGGTCGCTGCCGCTCGTTCTTTTCGGACTCTATTTCGTGTACAGCGCCCGCAAGGAAGAGAAGCTCATGATCGAGCAATTCCCGCAACAGTATCCGGAATACATGAGCCGAACGAAGATGCTGGTGCCGTTCGTGCTGTGAGCAAGCGAACGTAGCTTCCTCTTCATCCGCCCCCGCTATCGCGGTGGCGGATTATTTTTGCGGCGGCTTGGCCGCGAACTCCGAGCCGCGCACGCACAGCCGCCCGCGCGGATCCTGCCAGAGCTTTTCCGTGGCGTGCAGATGGCCGATGGCGCGGGCGATGGTGCGGAAATCGTAACGCGCGAATTTTTCGGCAATGTCGGTGAAATAGAGCGGCGCCTTGCCGATGACCTTCAGGATCTCTGCGGCCAGCGCCGGCACCGCCGCCTCGTCGCCGGCCTCGCCCGCCGCGTCCTTCTTGCCGCCGACATAGTCGTCGATCCTGGCGCGATCGGCATAGGCGTAGGTGATGCGCTCGTAATATTCGCGCGGAATGTTTTCCGGGATGGTGGCGTCGATGCCGACTTTGGCGCCGGTCGGCACCACGCCGTAGCCCTGCGGCAGGCTCGGATCGAGCGGCTTTGCGCGCGCGTTGGAGACGATCATGACATCGCGGTCGCCCTGCACGCGGGTGGCGATGGCCCATTCCACCTCGGTCGGATCGTTGACGTCGATGTCGTCGTCGACCACGACGACGTGTTTCAGGTCCATGACCGACAGCGCGGCGAGCAGCGCGTTCTTGCCTTCGCCGGGTTGCTTCTTGATCGAGATCACCGCGTGCCAGAAGGCGCAGCCGCCGAGCGTGACGTTAATATCTTTCACCTGCACGCCGGCGGTGCGCAGCGCCGCGCGGATGGTGGCGTAGCGCGTCGGCGCCGCGAGCCAGGTGTTCTCCCACGGCATGTGCAGATTGTAGTAGATCGCATCCTTGCGCATCGAAATCGCCTTGATGCGCACCAGCGGATTCCAGTGCAGCCCGCCCATCAGCCGCGTGAACTCGCCGAAGCGGCCTTCGGGAAAAGTCCAGCCGGTGGGCAACACTTCCGCCTCGAGCACAATCTCGGCGTCGGCGATGTAGGGCACGTCGACGGTCTGGCACGGCGCCAGCGCCACCGGCTCGCCGCGGATGCCGCCGGCGATCGCCATCTCGTCGACGCCGAGCGGGGCGCGATAGCCGGAGCCGGTGATTTCGACCGGATGGGTGCCGATCGAGATCGAGATCGGCAACGGCTGGCCGCGCTCGAGCGCGCGCTGCACGAACAGCCGCATGTTGTTCGGCGTGACGAGGTCGATGCCGGTGAGCGCCTTTTCCTTGACGATGAAGCGGTAGATGCCGGAATTGAAGCCAAGCTCCGGATCGCGCGCGATGACGACGCCCGCGGTGATCATCGGCCCGCCGTCATAGATCGACGACATCGGGATCGGCAGCTTGTAGAGATCGACGTCGTCGCCGGTGAGCGTCACCTCGCGGGCCGGCGAAGTCTTGACGTATTTCGGCGGGATCGGCTTGGCGATCGCCTGCGAGAGCTTGTCCTCGATCTCGCGATAGGTCTCGGCGCCGAGCGCCATCATGGCGCGCTCGCGCGTGCGGATGATGCCGGACACCACCGGCATGTCGTAACCGATCACGTTGTGGAAATAGAGCGCGGTCTTGGCCTGGTCGACCAGCGTGGCGATATGGCGGATATCGACCGGCTGGTGCAGGTCGACCAGCTCGCCGTTCTGCCGCAGGCGGTCGAGGAACTGGCGGAAGTTTTCCTGCATCCGTGACTCCGATTTACACAACAGCTAATACTGCTTTTGTCACTGCCTGAGATAGCGCGATCGAACGGAAGAGCAACTTCGGATAAAGATAGCTTTCGCCAGATTCATCCACTATGCGGAGCAGGGACAGCCTTTCGGCAACGGAATCGGGGAGCACCAAATAAATTTTCCGTTTCTCGAGGGAGGCCGGATAATTCTTGTTGTCTATGCACACGACCAATCGGTTTCGGCGCCTGCTTGCCATGATTTATTGTGTCAAGGCTGTGCTGCGAGATCAATGGCTGCACCCTTGCAGCCAGTAGGCCTTAAATTGCACGGTGGCAGTGAGCGCAGAGAGAAACTGAAGTCAAGGATGCCCATAGGGCGTTCGGAAGAACGCCCGTTGTAAACAACGGGCTATGGGCACCGCCAGCGGCGGCGGCGCTTCGCGCCGTCCTTGACTTCAGTTTCTCTCTGCGCTGCGGTTGACCGTGCAATTTAAGGACGGATCCGCCCCGGCGGCGGGTTTTGGGGATTTGGGAATGCGAGCCCTGGTTCTGCGCAAGCACGGCCCCCTCGACGATCTCGACGTCGTCAACGATTACCCGACCCCCAAGGCCGCCGAAGGCCACGTGGTCATCCGCGTGCGCGCCGCTTCGTTCAATTACCACGACGTCTTCACCGTGCGCGGCATGCCAGGCATCAAGGTGCCGCTGCCGGTGATCATCGGCCTCGACATGGCCGGCGAGATCGCCGAGGTCGGCGCGGGCGTCACCGGCTGGAAGGCCGGCGACAGGGTGCTGGTCAATCCGGTCAACAGGAAAAAAGGCCTGATGGGCGAGATGCTCGACGGCGGCATGGCCGAATATTGCGCCGTCGCAGCCGACCAGCTCGTCGCCATGCCGGCCGGCGTGAGTTTTGAAGACGCGGCGGCGCTGCCGGTCGCCTACGGCACGGCGCACCGTATGCTGATCACGCATCAGACTGTGAAGGCCGGCGAAAAGGTGCTGGTGCTCGGCGCCTCGGGCGGCGTCGGCACCGGCTGCGTGTTGTTGGCAAAGATGCTCGGCGCCGAAGTCATCGCTTGCGCGTCGAGCGCGGAGAAGCTTGAGCGGCTCAAGGCCATGGGCGCCGACGAGGTGATCGACTACACCAAGACCGACTGGTCGAAATGGGCGGTTGAGAAATATGGCAAGCCGCAGCGCCGCACCTACGACGGCGGCGTCGACGTGGTGATCAATTTCACCGGCGGCGATACCTGGGTGCCGTCGCTGCGCTGCCTCAAGCGCGGCGGCAAGCTGTTGGTCTGCGGCGCCACCGCCGGCTACGATCCGAAGGAAGATTTGCGCTATGTCTGGAGCTTTGAGCTTCAGATCATCGGCTCCAACAGTTTCTACGACGACAATCTCGCCGCGCTGATGGACTTGATCGGCGCCGGCAAGATCAAGCCGGTGATCGACAAAGTGCTGCCGCTCGAACAAGCCCGCGAAGGCTTGCGCCTGATCCAGGACCGCGAGGTCATCGGCAAAGTGGTGGTGAAGCCTTGACAGAGGACGGAAGACGGACGACGGAGGACGGATTCAATTCGAACCGCCCGCTCTTTATCTGTCCTCCGTCGTCTGTCATCCGTCGTCAGGTACCATGAGCGAACAATTGACATTGGAGCAAGTCCAAGCCCTCATCACCCGCGCGCCGTTTCATCAGTGGCTCGGGCTCACCGTGCTCGCCGTCGGCGACGACAGCATCGAGATCAAGGCAAAATGGCGCGAGGAATGGGTGGTCAATGTCGAGCGCCGCTACACCCACGGCGGCATCCTTGCCGCGCTGATCGATCTCGCCGCGGATTTTGCGCAGATCAAGCAGACCGGGCGCGGCGTGCCAACCATCGACATGCGCGTCGATTATCACCGTGTAGCCATGCCAGGCGATCTGATCATGCGCGGCAAGGTCGTCCGCTCCGGCTCGCAGTTCGCCACCGCTGACGCGCAAATTTTCGACCTCGACGGCAAGCTGATCGCCAGCGGCCGCGGCACTTATTTCACGGCGCCGCCGAAGCCGGCGTGAGCGCATGTCGGGCTTTACCAATCTCGGCGATCTCATCCGGCGCGATCGCGACTTGAGCAAAATTGCGATCGTCGATCTCGGCGACGAACACGGCCCGCGGGAGTTCACGTTCGCCCAGCTCGACTCGATGGCGAACGGCGTTGCCCGCGCGCTGGTGAAGCGCGGGCTAAAGCGCGGCGACAGAATCGCGCTGCTTGCCGCCAACCGCGCCGAATATATCGCCGCCTATTACGGCATCATGCGCGCAGGCTTCGTCGCCGTGCCGGTGAATTTCAAATTCCCGCGCGACACCATTCATTTCATCATCCGCGATGCCGGCGCAAAGCTCGTATTCTGCGACGCCCCGCGTGCGGCGGACTGCCCCGCCGATATTGCGAGCGTGACATTCGGTGCGGCGTTCGACGCCTTTCTCGATCCCGGCCCGTTCGACGCCGTGATCCCGGCGCAGAACGAGCCGGCGATGTTCCTCTACACCTCCGGATCGACCGGCACGCCGAAGGGCGTCGTGCTCTCGCACCAGAGCCACATCTGGGTGGTGGAAACGCGGCTGGCGCCGGGGCTCGATCGCCATCGCTATCTGATCGCCGCGCCGCTCTACCACATGAATGCGCTGGCGCTGGCAAAGCTCGCCTGCGCGGCGCATGCCACCATCGTGCTGCTGCCGCAATTTTCCGCGCCCGCCTATATCGCGGCGATCGGGCGCTACCGTTGCGCCTGGCTCACCGCGGTGCCGCCGATGATCGCGATGATGTTGCGCGAAACGGCGTTGCTCCAAGCGACTGACCTGTCCAGCGTCGAATTCGTGCGCATGGGTTCGGCACCGGTGAGTGCTAGCCTGATGGCGGCGTTGCACGACGCGCTGCCGCGCGCTTCGGTGACCAATGCCTACGGCACCACCGAAGCCGGCCCGGTGGTGTTCGGGCCGCATCCCAACGGGCTGCCGCAGCCCGAGCTTTCGGTCGGCTATCCGCATCCTTTAGTTTCGCTGCGCCTCGTCGACGGCGATAACCGCAACGCCGAACAAGGCGTGCTCGAAATGAAATGCCCAGCCTTGATGCTCGGCTATCACAATCGCCCCAACGTCGCGCCGCCGCTCACTCCGGACGGCTTTTACATCACCGGCGACGTGTTCCGCCGCGACGCCGATCGCTTCCATTATTTCGTCGGCCGTACCGACGACATGTTCGTCTCCGGCGGCGAAAACATATATCCGGCCGACGTCGAGCGCATGCTGGAGCGCCATCCCGACATCGCGCAAGCCGCGGTGGTGCCGATCGACGACGACATCAAGGGCCAAAAGCCGGTCGCCTTCGTCATCAAAAAACCCGGCCGCGCGCTCGACGCCGAGGCGGTTAAGCGTTTCGCCTTGGCCAACGCGCCGGCCTATCAGCACCCGCGCTTCGTCTGGTTCGTCGAAGAGCTGCCGCTCGCCTCGACCAACAAACTCGACCGCGCGGCGTTGCACGCTATGGCGGAAGAGAGAATGGCGGCGGAGCGCAACTAAGACAGACGTTCGCAAGCGCGCTCGCTGCGTCCCTTCTCCCCGGAGGGGAGAAGGACAGGATGAGGGGGTTCGGACGTTAGAGAAAATTCTGAAGCGTCCGAGCCCCCTCACCCCAACCCTCTCCCCTCTGGGGAGAGGGAGTTCGCTGAGCGCGTGTCTCGCTAACGTACTTCCGCGGCCGGCGGCGCATTCACCGTCTTGCCCGGCCATTTGCACAGGTCGGCGATGATGCACTTTTCGCACAATGGCCGGCGGGCGACGCAGGTGTAGCGGCCGTGCAGGATCAGCCAGTGATGGGCGTGCAGCCGGTAACGCTCGGGCACGACTTCCATCAGCTTCAGCTCGACGTCGAGCGGCGTCTTGCCTACCGCCAGCCCGGTGCGGTTGCCGACGCGAAATATATGCGTGTCCACCGCGATGGTCGGCTCGCCGAAGGCGATGTTGAGCACCACGTTCGCGGTCTTGCGGCCCACGCCGGGCAAGGCTTCCAGTGCCTCGCGATCATGCGGGACCTTGCCGCCGTGTTTCTCGATGAGCTGGCGCGACAGCCCGATCACATTCTTCGCCTTTGTGCGAAAAAGGCCGATGGTCTTGATCAGATCGCGCACCTTGGCTTCGCCGAGCTTTGCCATTTGCTCCGGCGTATCGGCGAGCGCGAACAAAGCCGGCGTCGCCTTGTTGACGCCGGCGTCGGTTGCCTGCGCCGACAGCACGACGGCGACCAGAAGCGTGAACGGATTGATGTGCTGCAGTTCCCCGCGCGGCGCCGGGTTGGCGGCGGCGAAACGGCGGAACGCTTCTTCGATCTCGGCTTTGGTCCATTGCGGCAGTTCGCCGTGGGCGGCCTTTACGTCGGCCTTCACTTGCGCCTTGCGGCCCTTGAGCCGCGCCGCGTTGCCTTTGCGGGCGGCCTTCAATCTTCGCTGAGACTTCTTTTGCTTGGGTGTTTTGCGCGCCATCTTGCCGGTATAATAGCCGCCATGGCTGACGACACCAGCGACCTGCCGCCCGAGCCGGCGATCTTCTCCGCGATCATCACGCCGCATCGCTCGTTGAGCTCGACAGGCTTTCTGATTTTCATGCTGTGCATTGGCGGCATCAGCTTCGCGGCCGGCATCATGTTCCTGATGCTTGGCGCCTGGCCGGTGTTCGGCTTTTTCGGCCTCGACGTGCTGCTGGTCTATTGGGCGTTCCGCGCCAATTATCGCTCGGCCCGGGCCTATGAAGAGGTGACGGTGACCGCCACGGACCTCACCGTGCGAAAGATCAGCCAGCGCGGCGAAGTGCGCGAATGGACGCTCAATCCGGTATGGGTGCGGCTCGACCGCATCGTGCACGAGGAATTCGGCATCGAGCGATTGTTCCTGGTGTCGCACGGCCGTCGCCTGTCGATCGCCAACTTTTTGGGCGCCGACGAGAAGAAAAGTTTCGCCACCGCGCTGTCGGCGGCGTTGGGCGAGGCGAGGCGCGGGCCGACGCGCACTGTCATCTAACCTCCCCCTGAAGGGGGAGGAAAGGAACCCAGAAACCGGGTGGTTTGAGCGATGATCACGTCCTAGATCAGGAGCAACCAATGGAGACATCCATGTTGTCACCCGATCGCATCCAAAACCCGATGCCGCTGGCCGCGGCCGCCGCCGATTACGACGTGGTGCGCCGCGCCATCGGCCATATCCGCGGCCATTGGCGCGAGCAGCCCGAGATCGACACCATCGCGGAAGCCGCCGGCGTCACGCCGACGGAACTGCATCACCTGTTCCGCCGCTGGGCCGGGCTGACGCCGAAGGCGTTCCTGCAGGCGCTCACGCTGGACGGCGCGCGGCAATTGCTACGCGATTCCGCGAGTGTGCTCGACGCGACTTATGAGGTCGGCCTGTCCGGCCCCGGCCGGTTGCATGACTTGTTCGTGACCCATGAGGCGATGTCGCCCGGCGAATGGAAAACGGGCGGCGCAGGCTTGACGGTTTTTTTCGGCTTTCATCCCTCGCCGTTCGGCAGCGCGTTGGTCATGGCGACGCAGCGCGGCCTTGCCGGCCTCGCCTTCGCCGATCCCGGCGAGGAGCGCGCCGCGCTCGCCGACATGAAAAGCCGCTGGCCGCGCGCCGCCTATGTCGAGGACAGCGCCCGCACCGCGGCCGTCGCCAAGCGCATTTTCGATCCCACGCAATGGCAGGCGGATAAGCCGCTGCGCGTGGTACTGATCGGCACCGATTGGGAAGTGCGCGTGTGGGAGACACTGCTGCAAATCCCCATGGGCCGCCTCACCACCTATTCGGATATCGCCAGCAAGATCCATAAGCCGGCTGCCGCCCGCGCCGTCGGCGCCGCCGTCGGCAAGAACCCGGTGTCGTTCGTGGTGCCGTGTCATCGCGTCGTCGGCAAGTCGGGCGATCTCACCGGTTATCACTGGGGCATCACCCGCAAGCGCGCCATGCTCGGTTGGGAGGCCGGGCAGGTTGGGGCTGCGGCGTAGTGCCGACGCGCATTCTTTCTCATCGTCACCCCCGGGCTTGACCCGGGGGTCCATGCTGAATCGCCGCGTGCGCGGAGCTGCCCCATGGATTGCCGGGTCAAGCCCGGCAATAACGATACCGCGCTGATTGACGCTACCGCCACAATCCGCAATACCCGGCCTTCAACGCGAAGGGTCAAGGACATGCAGCGGCGGCGGCCGGTGATGCTGGTGATACTCGACGGCTGGGGTTGGCGCGACGATCCCGCCGACAATGCCATCCGCCAGGCCAAGACGCCGACTTTTGACCGGCTGTGGCGGGACGGACCGCATGGCTTCCTGCGCACCTCAGGCTCGGACGTCGGCCTGCCCGACGGCCAGATGGGCAATTCCGAAGTCGGCCATCTCAATATCGGCGCGGGCCGGGTCGTCATGCAGGATCTGCCGCGCATCGGCGGAGCAATCGCCAGCGGCGAGATCAAGCGCGCGCCGGCGCTGGTTGATTTTATCGCAAAGCTCAAAAACAGCGGCGGCACCTGTCATCTCATCGGCCTGGTTTCGCCCGGCGGCGTGCATTCGCATCAGGATCACGCCGCGGCGCTGGCAAAAATTCTCACCGATGCCGGCGTGCCGACGCTCCTTCACGCGTTCACCGACGGCCGCGATACGCCGCCGCAATCGGCGGGCGAAGACATCAAGCGCCTCATCGCCGCGCTGCCGAAATCCGTTGCCATCGCCACCGTGTGCGGCCGCTACTACGCCATGGATCGCGACAAGCGCTGGGAGCGCGTGGCGAAAGCCTACAACGCCATCGTCGAAGCCGAAGGGCCGCGCTTTCCTGACGCGCCGGCCGCCGTCGCCGACGCCTATGCCAACAAAAAGTTCGACGAGTTCATCATTCCGGCGGTGGTCGGCGACTATCGCGGCATGAAGGACGGCGATGGCGTGCTGTGCTTCAACTTCCGCGCCGACCGGGTGCGGGAAATTTTGGGCGCCATGCTTGAGCCCGAATTCTCCGGTTTTCCGCGTCAGCGTTTCGTTCGTTTCGCCGCAGCCGTCGGCATGACGCAGTACTCGGACGAGCTCGACAAATTCATGCAGACGATTTTTCCGCCGCAACCGCTCACCCACATCCTCGGCGAGGTCGTGGCGGACGCCGGCCGCACCCAATTGCGCATGGCGGAGACCGAGAAATATGCGCACGTCACTTATTTTCTCAATGGCGGCCGCGAGGAGCCCTATCGCGGCGAGGAGCGCATCATGGTGCCCTCACCAAAAGTCGCGACCTACGATTTGCAGCCGGAAATGTCGGCGCCGGAACTGACCGACAAGGCGGTCGCGGCGATCGCTTCCGGCAAATACGATTTGATCGTTCTCAACTACGCCAATCCCGACATGGTCGGCCACACCGGCATCCTGCCGGCGGCGATCAAGGCGGTGGAGACGGTCGACGCGGGTTTGGGCCGCATCGCCGACGCCATCCAAAAAGCCGGCGGCGCGCTCCTTGTCACCGCCGACCACGGCAATTGCGAGATGATGCGCGACCCGCAAACCGGCGGCCCGCACACCGCGCACACCACCAACCCGGTGCCGCTGCTGCTGCTCGGGGCGCGCAACCGAGCGCTCAACGGCGAAGGCCGCCTCGCCGACATCGCGCCGACCTTGTTGGAGCTGATGGAATTGCCGAAGCCGAAGGAAATGACCGGCCACTCGCTGCTGCGCGCCGATTGAGCGGCCGCTTTGCCGCAGCCACGACAACCCGCAGTCGATTGCGATTGCGGCGAAACTGGCTAAACAACCATCCAAAGATAATGACAGGGAGGACGTAATGAGCTTTTCGTGCAGGCAATGGCAGGCAGGTCCGGTGGCGGCCGCTGGCGCGCTTGTGGTGGCGCTGGCGGTTGGGCCGGCGCAGGCGCAGGACAAGATCTTCACCATGAAGATCACGACGCCGACGCTCAATGCGGCGCTCGATCTCTATGCCAAAGCCTACGGCGCCGCCGTCGAGAAGGATTCCGGCGGCCGCATCAAGGTCGAGGTTTATCCAGCGAGCCAGCTCGGCGCGATCCCGCGGCAGATCGAAGGCACGCAGTTCGGCGCCATCCAGTGCGCCGTCATCCCGCCGGAGTTCTTCGTCGGCGTCGACGAGCGTTTCGAGGTGCTGGCGGCGCCGGGCCTGGTGACCTCTGCTGCCCAGGGCCATCGCGTTGCCGCCGATCCGGCGGTGCAGAAGTTCTACCTCGCGCTCGGCGCCGAGAAAGGGCTGCACGGCGTCGCCGTCGCCTATGGCGAACCGGCGGAGGTGATCGCCAAGAACGCGATCCGCCATCTGGCCGATTTCAAAGGCAAGAAAATCCGGATTTTTGCCTCCGAGTTCCAGTCGGCGGCGTTCAAGCGGCTCGGCACGACGCCGGTCGCCATGTCGCCCGGGGACGTGATGACGGCGCTCCAGCAAGGCTCGCTCGACGCCTCGGTCGCCGGCGTCGAGCTGCTCAGCGGCCTGCACTTCTATGACGCCGCCAAATACATCACCATGACGAACCACGCCGCGATCTTCTATCTCGTCGAGCTCAGCAAGAAATGGTTCGATACGCTTCCTCCCGATCTGCAGCAGATCGTCGAGAAAGACGCCGCCAGCACCGTCACGAGCTTCCAACAGCGCGCCATCGAGATCGACAATGCCGCGGTGAAGACCTGGACCGACGCCGGCGGCGAATTGATCAGCTTGCCGGCCGACGAGCAGGCGGACTTGCTGAAGACGCTGTCCGGCGTCGGCGCCGATGTTTCGAAGGAGAAACCGGCGCTGGCCGAGGCCTACAAGATCGTCAGCGACGCCGCGCAGCGCAGTCAGTAGGCGCGTGGTTCAAGCATTTGTAAGCTGCGTCGCAGCCACCATTCCTTAAATCGCACGGTCAACGGAGAGCGCAGAGAGAATTTGAAGTCAAGGATGGCCTTCGGCAACCGCCGGAGGCGGCGGCCCTTTGGGCCGTCCTTGACTTCAAATTCTCTCTGCGCTGCGGTCAACCGTGCGATTTAAGGAAGAATCCGCCATTGCTGGCGCCCAAATTGCACTGAACCGGGACGCTGTTTCCCTAGCGATCGAAGTACAATAGAATCCCCAGGAAACACCGCGATCGCGTCAGCGAGGACATCATGGCGAAACATCTGCTCGTAAGCTTCAAGACCTGCCCGTGGGTACAGCGCGCCGCGATCGTGCTGCGCGAGAAGAACATCCCGTTCGAGTTCCGTCACATCGAGCCGGACAATCGTCCCGACTGGTTCCTCGCCATTTCGCCGCACAAGAAAGTGCCGGTGCTGCGCGTCGACGACACGGTGTCGCTGTTCGAGTCGAATGCGATCGCCGAATATCTCGATGAGACGACCGTGCCGCGGCTGCATCCCGACGATCCGGTGCTGCGCGCCATCAACCGCGCCTGGACCGATTATGTGCCGACCTTTGCCAGCGCGGTGACGGCGACCGGCTATGCCGAGGACGAGGCCGCCTACAAGGCCGCGGCCGAGAAAATCCCGCTGCCGTTCGAGCTGCTCGAACGGGCGCTGGAGAAGCAAGGCGCCGGGCCGTTCTTCAACGGCGCCAAATATTCGCTGGTCGACGCCGCCTATGCGCCGTTCCTGCAGCGCTATGTGTTCCTCGATCGCGTCAGGCCGCTCGGTACAATCGAGAAATTCCCGCGGCTCAAGGCCTGGAGCGACGCGCTCATGGCGCGGCCCTCGACCCATTCCTTCCCCGAAGTCGAATTCGAAGCGCTCTACCGGGCCAACCTGAAGCGCCGCAAGGTGTGGGCGTCGCAATTCATCGCCGACCCGGCGATCGCGGCGGAGTAGCGGGGCGCTGTCATCATCCGTCGTCTTTGACGTCGGCTCGGTCGGCGTTCGTTTTCTTGTTGCTATTTTTTCTCTTGGTCGTCCGACTGCCGCCGTTTTTCTGCATCATCAAGCAGGCGCTGCAGTATGACGCGCTGGTTCTCGTCGGTCGCCTTCGCAAGCAACTCGGTAAAGTATTCCACGTCGCGTTGAGCAGTGATTTTATCGACCATGGCCTGCACTCGAATGAGCCGCCGCCCCGGCAATTCCCGCGGATTTAACGCGCAAAAGCGGATTTAGTCCAGGCAGCCCCGGAAGGCGGCGGAATGCGCTTCGCTGTTCCGCCCTACGTGCTCGCGCAAGACTATGATCAATTGAATCGGATCATCGGAATCATGCTCTAAAGATTCGCACTCATGCTTTGCGCTGCGAAATCAAGAGCCGGCTCCGTTCCTCCGCATATTCCCATGCCGAGAACCGGACCGGTTCGTCATCCGCATTTACGCATACAATGAAAGGGTCGTCGCCGAAGCCGGTATAGGCGTCATACAGCTCGGACGCAGTCATTCCTGGCTGCATGAAATCATTCAGATTCGAATCGACAATGCGTTTGCACGCCGAAATTGCCTTCCTCGGCGGTCAGGAAAACACCGTGCTCGTAGCGTTTATCCTGGTCCATGTAATCGAAGTTATCATCGACCAAGACCTTGTAGCGTGACACGGCGTCCTCCTACCCGGCTCGGTTTATTTGCCAACGTCAATGTTCAAGCGCGACACCATTTGGACGTTCGGCCTCGCAGCCTCTTACAGCGAATGAACGTCGCCACAGGCGCCTACTGGATGCCCGCTTTCGCGGGTATGACAGTGCGCGCCGCGATTATCGCGAAGCCCCGCCCTTCATGAGCTTGCGCGCCATAAGGCCGGCGGCGACGAAACATAGCGTGCCGGCCGCGGCGAGGATGAACGGCAGCGTCAGGTCTGAATTTTCGTCCGGGCCGGAAATTTCATGGGCGCCGAGCAGGCCCGCGAAGCCCAAGGCAATGAGCACGTATATTGTGACGAGGCGCAGCTTGTTGTTGGCGGCTTGCGGCGGCATGGCGCGTTCTCACTTATCGCCAAGCCCCAGCACGTCGGCCATCGAATAAAGCCCGGGCTTCTTGCCGCGCGCCCACAGCGCCGCGTGCAGCGCGCCGCGGGCGAAGATCAAACGGTCCTCGGCGCGGTGGGTGAGCTCGACGCGCTCGGCGGGGCCGGCGAAGATCACGCTGTGCTCGCCGACCACGGTGCCGCCGCGCAGCGACGCGAAGCCGATGTCGCCCGGCTTGCGCGCGCCGGTCATGCCGTCGCGGCCGCGCTCGGAGTGCTTGGCCAGATCGATGCCACGGCCTTCGGCTGCGGCGCGGCCGAGCATCAGCGCGGTGCCCGACGGCGCGTCGATCTTCTTGTTGTGATGCATCTCGAAAATTTCGATGTCGTAGTCGTCGTTGAGCGTCGCCGCCACGCGCTTGACCAGCGCCGCCAGCAGATTGACGCCGAGACTCATGTTGCCGGATTTTACGATGGTCGCGCGCTTGCCCGCTTGCGCGATCGCCGCTTCCTCTTCGGCCGAATGGCCGGTGGTGCCGATGACGTGCACGAGGCCGGCAGCGGCGGTCAGTTCGGCAAAGGCAAGCGTCGCTGCGGGAATGGTGAACTCGATCACGCCGTCGGCAGCTTTCAGGAGCGGCGCGACATCGCTCGTCACCTTGATGCCGTTTTGCCCAAGTCCGGCCAGTTCGCCGGCATCGCGACCGATCACGGCGGAGCCTGGCGCATCGACGGCGCCGGCCAGCGCCAAACCCTTGGTCGCAGCAATGGCATGGATCAGCGTGCGCCCCATGCGCCCGCCGGCTCCCGCAATCACCACCCGCATGTCGGCCATGGTTTTCGTCTCCGGTTGGGGCGGGTATAGCGTTTTTTCCTCCCCCTGAAAGGGGGAGGGTCGGATTTCAAAACTTCGGGCCGTCGTAGCCTTCGACGATGACCAAGTCGAACTCGGCTTTGCCGTCGCGCAGCTTTTTTGCCGCCTGGTAGCCGGGCGAGCGATAGCAGGCGAGCGCCGCGTCGTAGCTGGGAAATTCCAGCACCACGGTGCGGCTGCGTGATTTGCCCTCTGGGCTTTCCTGCTTGCCGCCGCGCACCAGGTAGCGCGCGCCGGATTCGCCGAACGGCGCCTGATCGGCCACCATGTAGGGCTTGTAGCCCTCGGCATCGGTCACATCGATATGGCCGATCCAGTAGCCTTTATTAGCCGCGGCGGCGGGCGGCGCGCCCGAATGTGGAGGCTGCGGACCATCGTAACCTTCGACAATGAGAAAATCGATTTGCGAATGCGGCAGGCGCAGCGGCCGCGCGCGCTGGTATTCGTCGGAGCGGTAGCAGGCGAGCGCGGTGGCGTAATCGGGAAATTCGCGCAGCACGTTGCGTGAGCGGGCGCAGCCTTCGACCACTTCCGATTTACCGCCGCGCACCAGCGCATTGCCGCGATACTTTTCATGGGCCTGCGGCGTTGCCGCCATGTAGGCCTTGTAGCCTTCCGGGTTGCTCACATCGATCTGCGGAATCCAATAGCCCTTGGGCATGGCGCGCTCCGTCAAACGGCGGCAAACAATTACGGCTGCGGGCCGTCGTAGCCTTCGATGATGACGATGTCGGCAATCGCATTGGGCTGCCGCACCTTGATGTTGGCCTGATATTCGGGCGAGCGATAGCAGGCCAACGCCGCCGCATAATCGGGAAATTCAATGACGACGTTGCGCGAGCGGCTTGCGCCTTCCGGATTTTCGAATTTGCCGCCACGCACCACGAAGCGCCCGCCGAATTTCTTGAAGATCGGGGGTTGGCCGCGGCATAGGCCTTGTAGCCATCATCGTTGTGCACGTCGACGTGGGCGATCCAGTAACCTTTGGCCATGTGTCATCTCCCTTGTTAGCTTTTTGCGAGTGCGATCTCCGCGACGATCGCTTGCGCCGCGGCTTTGGGATCGGGCGCGGCCAGGATCGGCCGGCCGACCACGAGATAATCGGCGCCGGCGGCGATCGCCTTAGCCGGCGTCATGATGCGTTTCTGGTCGCCGGCCGCGGCGCCGGCCGGCCGGATGCCCGGCGTCACCAGCGCCATTTTGGTGCCGACGATGGTGCGAATCTTTGCCGCCTCCTCGGCCGAGCAGACGACGCCGTCGACGCCGATGTCGCGCGCCTGCGCGGCGCGCTCGGCGACCAGCTCCGGCACGGTGAAGTCGTAGCCGGCGGCGGCGAGATCGGCGTCGTCATAGGACGTCAGCACGGTGACGGCGAGAATGCGCAAATTCCCCTCGCGCGCTTCGACCGCGGCTTTCATGGTCTGCGGATAGGCGTGCACGGTAAGGAAGCTCGCGCCGGTCTTCGCCACGCTCTTGACGCCCTGCTCGACCGTGTTGCCGATGTCGTGCAGCTTCAGATCGAGAAAGACGCGCTTGCCGGAGTCAATCAAAGTAGCCACATAACCAAGCCCGCCGGCATAAGCGAGCTGGTAGCCTATCTTGTAGAACGACACCGCGTCGCCGAGCTTTGCCACCATGGCCTGCGCCGCTTCGACCGACGAGACATCGAGCGCCACGATCAAGCGGTCGCGCGGTTCAAGCTGCATCGATCGATCCCCTGTCACGCCAGCACGCCCGCCAGCTCGACCAGCCGGCGCACCGCCGCTTTGAGAGCGGCGGCCAAAACTTCATCCTTCAGATTGTCCATGTCGTCAAACGCCTGATCGGCGCGCGGCACCGCAATCTGCTCCGGGCTCACCAAGGCGCCGCAGCCGAGCTCGAGGATTTGCCGCAGCGCCATCAGCGAACGCATGCCGCCGCCGGAGCCGCCCGACGCCGCGCCGATGGCGAAGACGCGGCCCTTGAAAGCCGTGTAGTTCGCCTCGCCGCGGTCGCGCCCGCGCGACATCCAATCGATGGTGTTTTTCAACAGCGGAGTCACCGACGCGCTGTATTCCGGGCTGGTGATGAAAACGCCCTGGTGCGCCATCACCATGCGCTTGAGCTGCACCGCCGCGGCAGGCAGTCCGGAATCCGTGACGAGATCGGCATCGAACAGCGGCAGCGGATAATCCGCAAGCGAGATGCGCGTCACCTCGGCCTCGGCCAGCGCCAATTCTTTGGTCGCGAGCGCGGCAAGCCGCGCATTGTGCGAGCCGGTGCGCAGCGAGCCGGGGATGACGAGAATCTTCGGAGCAGACATGACGGCCGGAGTTGGGACGACGGAGGACGGACGACGGAGGACAGATTAGCAATGTTCCGTCGTCTGTCGTCCGCCTTCCGCCGTCAGGCTTTCCGATACACCCACACCCGCGCCGGTGGGATGTTCATCCAGATCCGTTCGGATGCTTCGGCCGTAAAACCGCCGAGCCGCTTCGGCAGCGGCGAGGCGACCGAATAGGTGAACTGAACAAACGGCGCGCCGGGCACCATCAGGTCGAAGGCGTCGCGAATGAGCCGCCAGCGTTCCCGGATCGGCTTGGTCACCAACGGCAGGCCCGAGACCACGGCCGAGGCCGGTTGAATGAGCAGCGTTTCGAGCAAGCGACGCAGGCTATAGGCGTCGCCCTGCACCAGGGTGGCTTCGGGATAGCGCTTCTGTAACAGCCGGCAGAACGCCGGATTGAATTCGACCAGCACTAGGCGCGCCGGATCGACGCCGGCTTCGACCAAAGCCTCGGTGACCGGGCCAGTGCCCGGCCCGAGCTCGACCACCGGCCCGGAACTGTTCGGATCGACGTAGCGCGCCATGGTGCGGGCGAGATTTTTTCCCGACGGCGTCACCGCGCCGGTGCTCAATGGCCGTTCGATCCAGGAGCGGATGAAGCGCACCTCGTCGTCGAGCCGGATGCCCCGCTTGAGCTCGAATTGCTTGATCTGCGCTTCGATCTTCTTGCCGATGCCATCGCGCTTCTGCTCGAAGCGCCGGATCTGGCGTCCGATCTTGCGCTCGATGATCGTCTTCTTGAGCTCGAAGAGGCGAATGTGCCGTCCGATCTGTTTTTCAAACTTTTGCAGCGCCGGCAGAGCCATGGCATCCCACACGACAAAATCCTGATATTTTTAAAACATCCGGGCGTCAAAGACCAGCGGCCCGGCCGCCCTCGCCGGAACCGGCAAAAGGCTCACTCGGAATTCGCCCGCGAGCCCAGCCCATCGATGAAGTCCTTGACCTTGCCGAGGAATCCCGTGGATTCCGGCTGCGTCGAGGACGACGACAGTTTGTCGAACTCCGCCAGCAGCTCGCGCTGCTTCTTGGTCAGGTTTTGCGGGGTTTCGACCAGGATCTGCACGTACATGTCGCCGCTTTGCCGGGCGCGCAGCACCGGCATGCCCTTGCCGGAAAGCCGGAAGCGCTGGCCGGATTGCGTACCGCCGGGGACCTTCACCCGGGTCTTACCGCCGTCGATGGTCGGCACTTCGAACTCGCCGCCCATCGCCGCCGTCACCATGGACACCGGCACCCGGCAATGCAGGTCGGCGCCTTCGCGCTGGAAGAATGGGTGGGAGCCGATCGACAGGAAGATATAGAGATCGCCTGGCGGGCCGCCGCGCACGCCGGCTTCGCCTTCGCTGGCGAGGCGAATGCGGGTGCCGTCTTCGACGCCGGCCGGGATGTTGACCGACAAGGTCCGCTCGCGCGTGACCCGGCCAGAGCCTGAGCACGACGCGCATGGGCTGTCGATCGATTGGCCGCGGCCCTGGCAATTCGGGCAGGTTCGCTCGAGAGTGAAGAAGCCCTGGGCGTGGCGGACTTTGCCTTGGCCGCCGCACATCTGGCAGGTTTTTGGCTTGGTGCCGGCCTTGGCGCCGGAGCCGGAGCAGGCCTCGCAGGTCACCGAGGTCGGGATGCGGATTTGCGCCGCCTTGCCGGCGTAGGCCTCCTGCAGCGAGATTTCCATGTTGTAGCGCAGGTCGGCGCCGCGCTCGCGGCCCGAGCCGCGGCCGCGGCGGCCGCCGCCCATGCCGAACAGGTCATCGAAAATATCGGAAAACGTGGTGGCGAATTCGGCGCCAAACCCCGCCGCCGCGCCGCCGCCCATGCCGTGCTCGAACGCGGCATGGCCGTAACGGTCATAGGCCGCGCGTTTGTCCGGGTCTTTCAAGACCTCGTAGGCTTCGTTGATCTCCTTGAAGCGATGCTCGGCGTTCTGGTCGCCCGGATTGCGGTCCGGGTGGCACTGCATCGCCTGCTTGCGGAAAGCGGCTTTGATGTCACCGTCGCTTGCGGTGCGCTCGACTGAGAGCGACTCGTAATAGCAGCGCTTGGCCATCATTGCGTCCCTGATGATGTCCAATCATCTTTCCGCAAAAGATCAGTTAAAAAAAATACGCACCCCCGTCTTGCGGGCGGGGGTGCGGGTTTACAGGCTCGTCGCAGCATCGAACGACCCGGTGCGATCAAGCCGATTTCTTGTTCTTCTTGTCGTCGTCGACTTCGGTGAACTCGGCGTCGACCACATCGTCCTTCTTGGCTTCGGCACCGCCGCCGGCTTCGCCACCGCCACCGGGCTGTTGCTCGGCTTGCTTGTACATTGCCTCGCCAAGCTTCATCGAGGCTTGCGCCAGCGCGTTGGCTTTGGTCGTGATGGCGTCCGCGTCGGTGCCCTTCAAGGCTTCCTTGAGGTCGGCCAAGGCGGTCTCGATGGCGCGCCGGTCAGCCTCGCCGACTTTTGCGCCATGCTCGGCCAACGTCTTCTCGGTCGAATGAACCAGCGCCTCGGCATGGTTCTTGGCTTCGACCTCGGCCTTGCGTTTCTTGTCGTCCTCGGCGTGAGCCGCAGCGTCCTTCACCATCTTGTCGATATCGGCCTCGCTCAAGCCACCCGACGCCTGGATGCGGATCTGCTGCTCTTTGCCGGTGCCCTTATCCTTGGCCGAGACGTTTACGATGCCGTTGGCGTCGATGTCGAACGTGACTTCGATCTGCGGCACGCCGCGCGGCGCCGACGGAATGCCGATGAGATCGAACTGGCCGAGAATCTTGTTGTCGGCCGCCATCTCGCGCTCGCCCTGGAACACGCGGATCGTCACCGCGGTCTGGCCGTCTTCGGCCGTGGAGAACGTCTGGCTCTTCTTGGTCGGGATCGTGGTGTTGCGGTCGATCAGCCGAGTGAACACGCCGCCCAGCGTCTCGATGCCGAGCGACAGCGGTGTCACGTCGAGCAATAGCACGTCCTTGACGTCGCCTTGCAGCACGCCGGCCTGGATCGCGGCGCCGACCGCGACGACTTCGTCGGGATTGACGCCCTTATGCGGCTCCTTGCCGAACAACTGCTTCACCACCTCTTGCACTTTCGGCATGCGGGTCATGCCGCCGACCAGGACCACCTCGTTGATCTCGGCCGCGCTGAGGCCGGCGTCCTTGATCGCCTGCCGGCAAGGCTCGATCGTCTTCTGCACCAGGTCATCGACCAGCGCCTCGAACTTGGCGCGGGTGAGCTTCATGGTCAGATGCTTCGGTCCCGAGGCGTCCGCCGTGATGAACGGCAGGTTGATCTCGGTCTGGGTCGTGGACGACAGCTCGATCTTGGCTTTTTCCGCAGACTCCTTGAGCCGCTGCAAAGCGAGCTTGTCGCGGCGCAGGTCAATACCCTGCTCTTTCTGGAATTCGTCGGCCAGATAGTTGACCAGCCGCATGTCGAAATCTTCGCCGCCGAGGAAGGTGTCGCCGTTCGTCGACTTCACCTCGAACACGCCGTCGCCGATTTCGAGAATGGAAATATCGAAGGTGCCGCCGCCGAGGTCATAGACCGCGATGGTGCCCGTCTTGTTCTTGTCGAGGCCATAGGCCAGCGCCGCCGCCGTCGGCTCGTTGATGATGCGCAACACTTCGAGGCCGGCGATCTTGCCGGCGTCCTTGGTGGCCTGGCGCTGCGCGTCGTTGAAATAAGCCGGAACGGTGATGACCGCCTGCTCGACCTTGGCGCCCAGATAGGCTTCCGCGGTCTCCTTCATCTTCTGCAGGATGAATGCGGAAATCTGCGACGGCGAATAGCTTTTGCCCTCGATCTCGACCCAGGCGTCGCCGTTACTGGCGCGCGCGATCTTGTAGGGAACGAGCTTCTTGTCCTTCTCCACCATCGGGTCGTCGTAGCGACGGCCGATCAGACGTTTGACGGCGAAAATGGTGCGTTCGGGATTGGTGACTGCCTGGCGTTTTGCCGGCTGGCCGACGAGCCGTTCGCCCTCGTCGGTGAAAGCTACAATGGATGGCGTGGTGCGCATCCCTTCCGCGTTCTCGATGACCTTCGGCGTCTTGCCTTCCATCACGGCGACGCAGGAATTCGTAGTCCCGAGATCGATACCGATGACCTTGGCCATGGTCCTAAATCCTCTCTCTTGCGGCAGGTCAGGCAGGCCCGAATGGCGCCCTTGGTCCGACCCCCTTATTCAACTCTAAATCGCCCCGAGCGCCGTCCAAGACTTCAACCAAAGCCTGCGGCCTCAAACCGATTTCCCTTGGCTCATATAGGAGGGCGGCATCGCGCCGCAAGGCAGGATTGCCCGATGCGCGCGCTACCGCGCCACGAGACCGTCGGGAGTAATGCGGGGCGCCTCGCGCGCCTGGGCATGCGCGGTCGCGGCGTGCGACAAGCGCCAGATCAGCCGCGCGGCGAAGGCCGGCAGCACCAGCATCGCGATCGGAATGTGGGCGCGCCAAACAACATGGTTACCGGGAGCGACAGACCGCAACGGCAAGTCCCTCATTGACCGCCGTGTTGTCCGCCCGCTCGCGCAAGAGCGCGACGACCCCGTCACTCAGCAAAAAGCATCCAGCATGCCGGAGCGAATGCGCCCCCGACAGCGGCGTGGCTGCGAATTGCCCAGCCGTGGTAAAAGCCGGGCGAAAACCCGGCATAGACATGCAAACCACTTGGACCGGCCTGCGCTTC
>JBEKKM010000066.1:0-23303 GCA_050010715.1 Xanthobacteraceae bacterium
GTCGAGCACCTTGCCGAGCTCCGCCATCAGGTAATGCGGATTGATCGCGCCGGGCTTGCCTTTGTCCGCCGCCAGCTTTGCGGCGCGCGCAGTGCGCTCGTCGCGTAAAACCTTGATGCGGGCGAGGCGCTCCGTGGCGGCGGCCTTGAAGCGCGGCGTCGCCTTCGCCTTCAGCTCGTCGAGCACCTGCTCGAGGATGCGCCCTGAATCGCCCTGCATGCGCAGATTGCCCGGGAACGTCCACATCGGCGAGCCGGGCTTGAGCGTATCGATGTCGATATGCGCCCAGAACGACTTTTCGTTGGTTTTCACGTCGCTCGGAAACCACGGCACGTCGACGTCGACCAGGATACCGACGTCGGCATTCGGCACCGCCTTGTCGGGGGAAAAGCCGACGAAGCACGGGCTGTCGTGGGAGATATTGTTGGTCATGTTGGCTTCGTAGACGGCGATGCCGGCGAATTGCGCCAGCGCATCGATCGCCTTGGAGGCATGATCGTGGCGCCCGGCATAGCCGGTGATCAGGATCGGGTTTTCCGCCGTCATGAGCTTGTCGGCGAGCCTGGCCACTAGCTTTGGATCGGCGCCGCCGCCGCCCGTGGCGGCAAACTGATCTTCGGAATAGCGGTGGATCTCGTCACTGGCCCAGCGCTGGGTCAGCGTCTCGCGCTGCATCATCAGATAGACCGGGCCGCGCGGCTCGCTTTGCATGATCGAATGGGCACGCCGCAGCGCTTCCTTGACGACGACTCCCGACGGCAAAGTCCATTCCCATTTCAGATACGGCCGCACCAGGCTCGCCTGGTCGAACGGCTCCTGGATGAAATGCACGTAGGTGTCGCGCGAGCCGACCAGCTCGTCGTTGACCGTATAGGGCGCCTTGCCGGCCATCAGCAGCACCGGCAGGCGGCTGCGATAAAGGTTATGCATGGCGTTGGCGGTATTGGCGGTGCCGACGTCGACGTGGACCAGCACGCCCTGGCCGCGGCCGGTAACGAAGGCATAGCCGGCGGCCATATGGGCGGCGGTGTTTTCATGCGGACAGCGCACCACGCTCGGCATCGCTTCGCCACGCTGCTTGCGATGCGCCATCTCATTGATGATCGGAGCGTGATCGGTGCCGAAATTGCAGAACAGATAATCGATGCCGATTTCGCTCAAGCCCTCGAGGAAATAATAGGCCGTGGTGTAATCGGGAACATTGGTGCGGCGCGCGGCGGTCGTGGACATGGGATGACTCGTTTCTGGGAGTTTGTCGGGCGATGTCGGGTGTCAGGCCACTTTGCGCTCGACGGCAAGGCCGTCGAGATGGGCCAGAACGTCTTCGATATGCATCACGTCGGCATATTTGTGATGCAGGTCGAACAGGTTGACCTTGTGACTGATCATCGCGCGGTCGTAGGTGCATTCCTCGACCACGACATTGTGGAAGCCGTAGGAGAAGGCGTCCACCGTGGAGGCGCGCACGCAGCCCGACGTGCTCTCGCCACAGATGATCAGCGAATTGATCGGTTGCTGCTGCAGATGCGCGATCAGCGGCGTGCCGAAGAATCCGGATGCGCGCTCCTTGTAGATCACCAGTTCCCCGGGCTGCGGCGCCAGCTCCGCCTTGATGTCGTAAATGTCGTCGCGCTGGCGGCCCATGGCGCGGTTGGTGGATTGCACGCCGCCGGTATCGACATGGCGGGTGGTGTAGATCACCGGCACGCGGGCGCGGCGCGCCGCGGCGAACAGTTTTTGCGTCAGCGGCAGCGCTTTCCAGGCATGCTCGCCGCAGGAGCCGGGAAACTCGCGGTCGACCTCGCGCACCGGGCGGTTCCCGCCCTGATAGGCCTTGTTGTAGAGGTCGATGGCGAGCACCGCGGGATTGTCGCCGACATAGGTTTGGCGCCGATAGGCCTGGTAGATCGCGATGGTGTCGGCGTCGATGACGTCTTTCCAGCAATGATCCTCGAACTCCCGCGCCATGGTCGGTTCCCGCCTCCGGTCCTTGATCGTTGGTTTCTTATAGCACCACTTTTTGCCGTCGTCCGCGCAGGGGCGCGAGCAGGCGCCACGCGCCAGATGAGCGTTCAGTTCCGGTAGGGAACCGAGCCGCGCTGCAAAAAGAAACAGCAGAAAACCCTGCGATCGCTCTGCGAATAAACTTAGCGTATCCTCGAAGTGCTGCCATAATACGGTAGGGTCGTGCGCGATTGAACGGGGAGAGGGTGACCCATGAAATGGCAGGCAGCTTTGGCCGGCGCGCTGGCGTCGGCATTCGTGAGCTTTATGGCGTCGTCCATCGCGGCGCCTTCCGCGGCCTTGGCGGAGATGCGCATCGTCGGCGATCCGGGCGGCGAGGTCACCTCCTACATTCGCAAGTTCGAGGCAGCGCGCGCCTCCGGCGAGCACATCGTGATCGACGGTCCGTGCCTGTCGGCGTGCACTTTGCTGACCGGGATCGTGCCGCGCGACCATGTCTGCGTCACCCAGCGCGCGGTGCTCGGGTTCCATGCCGCTTCCTATTACGATGACACGTCGCGCGAACTGGTGCCGACGCGGGAGGGTAGCGCGCTGGTGATGCGACTCTATCCGGCGCAGATCCGCGCCTGGATCGGTCATCATGGTGGCCTGACGCCAAAGCTTATTCAGCTGCGCGGCCGCGAGCTTACGGCGCTCTATCGCCCCTGCCAGTAAGCAGGAGCAGCTTGGGGCCCGCGGCAGACGCGACACCGGTCGCGGTTGTCGCTCGTCCGGTTCCGGCATATGTACCGGCTAACCGGAACTTTGCCGATGCCCGAGACCGTCGCACCCCGTTCACCTCCACTGTCGCGGCCGCTGTTGCTGGCCGGCGTGGCGGTTGCGCTTGCGCTTTTGGGCACAGTCATGCTCTGGGCGCATTACGGGGCGACGGTCTTTTTCGAAACCATCCGGGCCGGCTTTGCCGCATGCTTCGGATGAGCGGAGAATGCCGGTGAACGACAAAACCTCCCGCGTCGCGCTGTTGCTCGCCGCCTTCCTCGGCGGCCTGGTGTTGTTCTTCGGCGCCATCCTGGTTTTCAGCAAACATGTGCCGTCGCCGATCGGCCAGGCGGTCGCCGGCGTCGGCGGGCCGTTTCATCTCGAGGACCAGAACGGCAAGCCGGTGACCGACCAGGACATGAAGGGACATCCGTTCCTGGTGTTCTTCGGCTTCACCCATTGCCCCGACATATGTCCGACCACCCTGTTCGATCTGTCGCAGGTTCTCAAACAGCTTGGGCCCGATGCGGATCGTGCGGGGGCCTTGTTCATCACCGTCGATCCGGAGCGCGATACGCCGGCGGTGCTCAAGGACTACCTGTCCAATTTCGATCCGCATCTGCGTGGGCTGACTGGGGATCAGGCGTCGATCGACGCGGCGGTCAAAGCGTACCGGGTCTACGCCAAGAAAGTTCCGCTGGACGGCGGCGACTACACGATGGATCACACCGCCATCGTTTATCTCATGGACAAGAACGGCCAGTTCGTCGCGCCCTTCGACTTGAAGCGAACCGCCGACGCGGCCGCCGCGGATTTGCGCCGCTATTTTTAAAGACGCTAAACCCCCAGGAAAAACGCCCCGCGGCCCACGGCATTGGCGCAACACGCTGGCTTGGACTTATGCGCGGGACGCATACGGGCGAAACAATCGGCGGAAAACCTGCAACCGGGGATTGCCAGTTGAATTAAAAAGAGACAGGACAGTAGATGAGGGGCCCGGAGGTTTATGATGTCCATAAAATTCCCTAATCCCACCGACAAGTATGTCGGTAGCCGCGTTCGCATGCGACGCCTCATGCTGCACATGAGCCAGGAACGGCTGGCCGATCAGCTCGGCCTGACGTTCCAGCAAGTGCAGAAATACGAAAAAGGCACCAACCGCATCAGCGCCAGCCGGCTGCAGGAAATCTCGCATATCCTCGAGGTCCCGGTGCCGTTCTTCTTCGAAGGCGCGCCGCAATCTTTCGGCGGCGCACGAAAGAGCGGCGATGGCCCCTCGCTGGCCTACATCACAGACTTTCTCGGCAATGCCGACGGCCATGCTCTGGTCCGGGCCTTCATCAAGATCAAGAACGCCAGCCTTCGGCGTTCGGTGGTCCGCCTGGTCGAAGCGATTGTTACGTCAGGCGATTCCTGACAGGCATCGGACCGGTGCCGGTAAGCCGGCACCTATCTTCACGCCAGCAAGTTGTGGCATGATACCGCTGCTGCCCGATGGGCGGCTCGCGGCGGCAGTGCTGTGCAGTCCCGCCCCCATCCAGGCGGCGCCGAGCGTTCACGTCCAGGGCAAGAGCATGACCCTCTCGGCGCGGCGCGGTGGTCGAGGAGTAGGGTGAGATGCATCGACGGTACGCCAAGAAGAACATTCCCATCGAATTGCTCAGGGCGCTGGTCACCATCGTCGATACCGGCAGCTATACCAAGGCGGCCGATGCGCTCGACCTGACCCAATCGGCGATCAGCTCGCAGATCGCTCGCCTCGGCCGGCTGCTTGGCGGCAGCATCTTCGCCAAGGGGCAGGGCAACATGACCCCGACCAAGCGCGGCCTGCTCGTGCTGCAATATGCGCGGCGCATGCTCTCCATGAATGACGAGCTTCTCACCTTTGCCGGGCCGAATTCTGCGCCGCGCCAGTTCGTCATTGGTTTGCCGAGTTGGCTCGGACGCGAACGTCTCATCGAGATTTTCCAGCGCTGCTCGGCGGACGAACAGGTCAGCTTCCGTTGCGACCGCGTCGAAAGGCTGCTCGGCGACCTCAATGTCGGCTCGATCGACATCGCCTATCTGTGCAACACGATCAACTCGCCGCGCATCTCCATCGCGCAATGGTCCGAGCCGACGGTTTGGATGAAGTCGCCCAAACTCGCGCTTCGTCCCGGCGCGCCGATACCGCTGATCAGCTGGCCGGGAACGACCGGCGATCGGGTTGCGGTGGAATTGCTGGAGAATAGCGGTATGCAGTTCTTTGTTGCGTTTTCCGCACCGGAGTTCTCGGCGCGGCTTGCCGCCGTCGCGGCGGGTCTCGGCGTGCTGGCGACGCAGGCACGCTGCATCATCCCCGGTATCGAAATCGTTCGCGACGGCTTGCCCGCGCTACCGGACAACAAAGCCGGCATCTACGCCCGCGACGGGCTCAATCTGGATCGGCACGCGCCGCTGTTGCGGACGTTGACGGACTTGGTGGTGCCGCACGCATTGTCGGCACGCATGGCCGCGGCTCCGGCCGGCGAAGGACTTGCGCCGCCGCGGCGCGTGCGAGAGCCTGAACTGCACCGCGCCAGATGAAATCATTCAAGCCGAGCGATATTGATAGGTTATCAAGAACAAAAATGTTTGCAGCCTCGTGCAAATAAACCGCGGCTCAGGCAATATGGCGAAGTGTTGATGTCTTGCAGATGCGAAGTTCCTCTCCGCCAACTGGTCGCTCATGTCTGCACAACGTATCAGACCGATCACCGTCAACGATAAGCCGCGTCCGTCCGCCCAATATATCGGCGAGTTGACAAGGGAACTGGCCCGCCTCGCGCGCACCGACGGTTGCGAAACCTTGTCGTATTTATTGGAGCTGGCCACCATCGAGGCCGAGCTCATGGGCGGCCCGCCGGAGGGGCAGAGTCTTTCCTAAATCCGGCGCCGGGTTGCCACGCGCCACATTGCCGTCCAGCCCTCGCCCGACGCGCATGGCGCGATGTTTTCGGCAAATTCGCCTTTCCCTTTCCGCGATCATGCTCTAAGCCCCGGCGCAGCGGGTCGAAGTGCCAGCTTCAAGATCCGGCCCTGGTTCAGCATTGATGCAATCTGGAATGGCAATACCTCGTTACCCCATATGTCGGCTTGCAACTTCGCTCCGGCTGGTGCTTTGCCTTGCCGGCGCGCTGTCGCCCGCGCTTTTTGCCGCGCAGGCGGTGGCGCAGGCGCAAGACAGCGCCGTCCAGCAGCGCAGCGTCGCCGTTCCCGGCTTCTGGGACCCGCGCCGCCGGCCAGAACGGCCCGACCTCAGCCGCCTGCAGACGATCCGCTTCCTGACCGAGATGGACTATCCGCCGTTCGACTATGCCGGGCCCGACGGCAACCCGGCCGGCTTCAACGTCGACCTGGCGCGACTGCTCTGCGACGAGATCAAGGTGACCTGTACCATCCAGGCGCGCCGCTTCGACACGCTGCTCGATGCGCTCGCCGACAATCGCGGCGACGCCGTGATCGCCTCGATCGCGCCCACCGCGGAGACGCGCCGCCGCGCCGATTTCACCGATCCGTATTACCGCACGCCGGCGCGTTTCGTGGCGCGCATCGACAGCGGTATCGGCGAGGTGCTCCCGGAACTGCTCGAGGGCAAGAAGATCGCGGTTGTCGCCGGCACCGCGCACGAAGCTTTTCTCAAGCAGATGTTCACCGAAGCCGAAGTGCGGCCCTATCCCAACGCCGACGCCGCGCGCGCGGCGCTGCGCAACGGCGACGTCGATCTGTTGTTCGGCGACGGTATCGCGCTCGCCTTCTGGCTCAACGGAACCGATTCCGGCGGCTGCTGCGCGTTCCGCGGCGGCCCGTTCCTGGAAAGCCGCTTTTTTGGCGAGGGCATCGGCATCGCGGTCAAGCGCGGCAACGACCTGTTGCGGCAGGCCTTGAACTGGGCGCTGTTCCGGCAATGGGAGAAGGGCAGCTTCACCGACCTGTGGCTGCGCTATTTCCCGATCAATCCGTTTTGATGCCAGCACCTTTTGATGCCAAGAACTTTTGATACACAGTCGATAAAGCTCTAAAGGTATTCGCATGTCGACCGCTGTGATCGAAAACTCCGCGAACCTACGCGAACTGGCCGAGCAGTCGCACGCCTGGCCGTTCGAGGAGGCGCGCAAGATCGTGGCGCGGCTGAAGAGGACGCCGAAGGACGAAGTGATCTTCGAGACCGGTTACGGTCCATCCGGCCTGCCGCATATTGGCACTTTCGGCGAAGTGGCGCGCACCACCATGGTGCGCCACGCCTTTCGCGTCATTACCGACGACAAGATCAAGACGCGGCTGATCGCGTTTTCCGACGACATGGATGGCCTGCGCAAAGTCCCCGACAACGTGCCGAACAAGGACATGCTTGCCGCCTATCTGGGCAAGCCGCTCACGCGCATCCCGGACCCATTTTCCAACCAGTATCCGTCCTTTGGCGCGGCGAACAACGCACGGCTGCGAGCCTTCCTCGACCATTTCGGTTTCGACTATGAGTTCGCGAGCTCGTCGGACTATTACGCCTCGGGGCGTTTCGACGATGCCTTGCGGAAAATGCTTGCGGCTTACGATCGCGTCATGGCGATCATCTTGCCGACGCTCGGGCCGGAGCGGCGCGCAACTTACTCGCCGTTCCTGCCAATCTCGCTGGTGAGCGGCAAGGTCCTGCAGGTGCCGACGATCGCACGAAACGTCGCCCGCGGGACGATCACCTATGTGGAACCCGACACGGGTGAAACCGTTGAGACCGAAATCACCGGCGGCCGCGTCAAATGCCAATGGAAAGCCGATTGGGCGATGCGCTGGGTCGCGCTCGGCGTCGACTACGAAATGGCCGGCAAGGATTTGATCGACTCGGTGCGGCTGTCGGGCGAAATCTGCCGCGCGCTCGACGGCACGCCGCCGGAAGGTTTCAATTACGAGCTGTTCTTGGACGAGAACGGCCAGAAGATTTCCAAGTCGAAGGGCAACGGGCTGACCATCGACGAATGGCTGCGCTATGCCAGCCCCGAAAGCCTGTCATTGTTCATGTATCGCGAACCGAAGGCGGCGAAGCGGCTCTACTTCGACGTCATCCCGCGGAACGTCGACGAATATCTGCAATTCCTCGATGCCTATCCACGGCAGGGCGCCAAGGAGCAGCTCGGCAATCCGGTCTGGCACATCCACAGCGGCGCGCCGCCGAAGGCCGACAATCCGGTGCCGTTCGCGATGCTGCTGTCGCTGGTCACCGCATCGAATGCCGAGAACGCCGTAACCTTGTGGGGTTTTATCGGCCGCTACCGGCCGGGAGTGACGAAAGAGACGCATCCGCATCTCGCCGCGATGGTCGAATACGCCATCCACTATTTCCGCGATTTCGTGCAGCCGGCGAAAAAATTCCGCGAGCCGAGCGCGACCGAACGCGCGGCGCTGATCGACTTGCACGATGCGCTGTCGCAACTTCCGCCCGACGCACCACCGGAAGCTATTCAAGACGTGGTCTACGAAGTCGGCCGGCGCGAGCCGTTCCTCGATGCGAAGAAAAAGGGCAAGGACGGCAAGCCTGGTGTCTCGCTCGACTGGTTCAACATGCTCTATCAGGTGCTGCTCGGCCAGGAGCGGGGCCCGCGCTTCGGCTCCTTCGCCGCCGCCTACGGCATCAAGAACACGATGGATATGATCGACGGCGCGCTGGCAAGGTCGGCATGATCCACCCTCCCCCTGCGGGGGGAAGGTGAAGCAATAAAGAAATGACCGTCGCCTCTTACGTCCTCCTCGCCCTCACCGTCCTCCTGAGCTCCTTCATCTCCGGCGTGTTCGGCATGGCCGGCGGCATGATCCTGCTCGGCGTGCTGCTCAATTATTTCGACGTGGCGAGCGCGATGATCTTGTTCTCGATCATCCAGTTCTGCGCCAACGGCTGGCGCGCCTATCAGTGGCGGCACTATGTGCGCTGGCCGATCTTCTACAAATACGTCGTCGGCGCTGTCATTGCCTTCGCCGCCATGTATTCGATCAAGTTCGTGCCGAACAAGATGATGGTCTACTTAAGCCTCGGCCTGATGCCGTTCGCCATCGAGGCGTTGCCGCGCGATTGGCGGCCGAACATCGAATGGCGCGGCGTGCCGTTCGTCACCGGCGTGCTCACCACCATCATCCAGGTGCTGGCCGGCGTCGGCGGGCTGTTCCTCGACATCTTCTTTCAGAAAAGCATGCTCGACCGCAAGACCACCAACGCCACCAAGGCGACGGTGCAGTCGCTCAGCCACATCGTGCGCATCGCCTATTTCAGCACGGTGTCGGGCATGGCGAATGTGCCGAAATGGGCGCTCGCTCCCGCCATCGCGCTCGCCATCGCCGCGACCTCGCTGGCGCCGTTCGTCATCGAGCGCATGACCGACCACGGTTTCCGGCAATGGACGCGGCGCATCATCTTCGCCGTCAGCGTGGTCTATCTGGTCCGCGGCGGCATGCTGTGGTGGCATGGGTGAGCAACAATTTTCCCTCCCCCTGAAAGGGGGAGGTCCGTTTCACTGGCTCGCCCACAAAATGCGCGCGACCCACAGCACGTCTTCGGTGGCGATGGTGCGGTCGGGATGCTGGGCATTGAGCGATTTCAGCTCGATGGTCTTCGCCGTGGAGCGCTTGAGCTCCTTCGCCATCACCTCGCCGTCCCTGGTCTTGACCACGACCCGGTCGCCGCGGCGGATCGGCGCTGCCGGTGACACCAGGATCACGTCGCCATCGCGATAGGCCGGCTCCATCGACTGGCCGGACACTTCCAGCGCATAGGCATGGGTGTCGTCGACCGCCGGAAAGGCGATCTCGTCCCAGCCGGCTCCGGCCGGAAAGCCGCCGTCGTCGAAATAGCCGCCGGCGCCGGCCTCGGCAAAGCCGAGCAGCGGCACGCTCCGGGTCGGCGCGCCAGCTTTGTCGCCCTGGATCAATCCGACGAACGCCTCGATGCTGGTGCCGGTCGCCGCCAGCGCCTTGCTGATCGATTCGGTCGACGGCCACCGGGCGCGGCCGGACGCCGTGATGCGCTTGGATTTGTTGAATGTGGTGGGGTCGAGGCCGGCACGGCGGGCGAGGCCCGAGGCCGAAAGCCCGGCCCGTGCGGCAAGGCGATCGATGGCTGACCAGACCTGCGCGTGCGTGAGCATTGGAACCCCTTACAACCCGGCGGATGATAGGAATTATTGCCTCAACGCTCAAGCGCCGATAGGGTCGCACCGAATTGCGAGGGCGCGTGGCGACAATCTACAAAATCTGTGAGCGGGAAGCGTGGCGCGCGGTCGAAGCCGCCGGGGCATTTCGCGGATCGGATGTTGATAGGCGCGACGGCTTCATCCATTTCTCGACCGCGGCGCAAGTCGCCGAGACGGCGGCCAAGCATTTTGCCGGACAGCACGGCTTGGTGCTGGTCGCGGTGGACGGCGACGCGCTTGGCCCGGCGCTGAAATGGGAGCGCTCGCGCGGCAACGACCTGTTTCCGCATCTTTACGCGCCACTGCCGCTGTCGGCGGTGCGTTGGGCGCGGCCGCTGCCCGACGAGATCGATGGCCGGCGAGCCTTGCCGGAGCTAGCACCGTGATCGGTTTGCTCGGGCGTATAGCAATGCCGTTTCTGCACGCGATCGACGCGGAAGACGCGCACGGGCTAGCGATCAAAATGTTGAAATTCGCGCCGCTGCCGCCGGCGCCGCGCGACGACAAGCGGTTGGCGCTGCGGGTGTTTGGACTCAATTTTCCAAACCCGGTCGGCATTGCCGCGGGCTTCGACAAGAACGCCGAGGTCCCCGATGCCTTGCTGCGCTTGGGCTTCGGCTTCGTCGAAGTCGGCACCATTACGCCATTGTCGCAGCCCGGCAATCCGCGGCCGCGGCTGTTCCGGCTCAATGCCGATCACGGCGTGATCAATCGGCTCGGCTTCAATTCGCAAGGTGCCGATCCTGCGCTCAAGCGACTTGTCGGCCGCGCCGATGCCGGCGGCATCGTCGGCATCAATGTCGGCGCCAACAAGGATTCGCCCGACCGCGTTGCCGATTACGTGCAACTGATCGAGCGCTTCGCCGCGGTGGCGAGCTATGTCACCGTCAACATTTCCTCGCCCAACACGCCGGGCTTGCGCAATCTGCAGCAGGCGTCGGTGCTCGACGATTTGCTGGCCCGCGTGGTCGATGCCCGCGAGCGGGTCGCGCCGAATGCCGGCCCGACACCGGTGCTGCTGAAGATCGCGCCGGATCTGTCATTGGGCGATCTCGACGACGTCGTCGGCATCGCGCGGTCGCGCCGGGTCGACGGCATGATCGTCGGGAACACTACCGTGACGCGGCCGCCGCATTTGCTTGAGACCAAAATCGCCAAGGAGGCCGGCGGCCTGTCGGGCCGGCCGCTTTTTCCGCTCGCCAACCGCATGTTGGCCGAGACTTACGTGCGGGTCGAAGGCGTGTTCCCGCTGATCGGCGCCGGCGGCATCGATTCCGGCGTCACCGCACTCGCCAAAATCCGCGCCGGCGCGAGCTTGGTCCAGGTTTACTCCGGCCTGGTGTTCCGCGGCCTCGGGCTGATCGCCGAGATCAAGAATGCGCTACTTGATGCGCTGGACGATGACGGCCAGGATAGTCTCAAGGAATTCATCGGCGCCGATGCAGCCGCCGTCACCGCCGAACCGTGGCCGAAATGACATGCAAAACTTTTTCGGGAGGATGACATGATCGATTGCTACACCTGGATCACGGACAACGGCTACAAGCCGCGCATGATGCTGGAGGAAACCGGCCTGCCGCACAAAGTCATCCCGGTCGACCTGCGCAAGAAGGCGCAGATGGCGCCGGACTTCATGAAGCTCAGCCCCGGCCACAAGATCCCCGCCATCGTCGATCATGACGGGCCGGGCGGCGCGGAGGTCACGCTCTGCGAGTCCGGCGCGATCCTCAAATATCTCGGGGAGAAATCCGGAAAATTCTATCCGAGCGACGCGGCGGCGCGGGCCAAAGTCGATCAATGGCTGTTCTACGGCTCGGCGACTTTTACCACGCTGGCGCAGCAGTTCGGGCACTGGACCATCCGCTCGCCGATCAAAGCGCCGCCGGCGCAAGAGCATTACGAGGCTAACCTGCGCGACATGCTCGGCATCCTCGACCGGCATCTGGCGTCACACGAATATTTCGGCGGCGCCTATTCGATCGCCGACATGACCATGTATTCCGACGTGCACATTCACGGCGTGCGGGATATCGGGCTGAACGATTACGCCAACGTAAAGCGCTGGCATGATGCAATCGAAGCGCGACCGGCGGTGCAGCGCGCCTGGGTCCCGTTCGCGACGTGACGGCGCGTTATTCCGTCTTGAAATCGAGGTCGTGAATCAGCTGCGTGTATAGTTCCTGCTGCCGCCGCAGATGGGCGTCGAAGTCGGCGCCGCATTTCGGATGCGGATACAGCGCCTGCGCGGTAAGCTTGGCCTTGACCGGCGGCGCGGTCACGGCGGTGCGAAACCAATCGATCAGTTGGGCAACCGTTTCTTTCGGCGTCTTCGCCGGCGCCACCACGCCGAACCAGACGTCGGTTTCGAAATCCCGGTAGCCGGACTCCGCGACCGTGGGCAGATCCGGCAGCGGTTCGATGCGCGCCGGCGCCATGGTCGCCAGCGCCCGGGCCTTGCCGGCGACGATATGCTCGCCGATTTCCGACCAGTTGAGCACCGCCGCGGTGATGTGCTCGCCGAGCAGCGCATTGATGGTGGTGGCGCCGCCCGGATAAGGCACATAGGTCAGATTGACGCCGGCCAATCGTTTGAGCCGTTCGATGCCGATATGCTGCGTGGTGTTGGGCCCGACACTGGCGATCGACAGCTCCCCGGGCCTCTGGCGCGCGGCGTCCAAAAGCTCGGCCAGCGTGCGATAGGGCGACGCGCTGTTGACGACGATGATTTGGGGCGTCGTGACCAGATAACAGATCGGCTCGAAACTTGCGATCGGATCGTAATTCACCTTGCGCAGGATGGCGCTAATGAGCGTGCCGTTGTTGTTGATCAGCAAGGTGTTGCCGTCGGGTGCAGCGCGCGCCACTGCCTCGGCGGCGATGATGCCGCCGGCCCCCGGCTTGCTCTCGACGATCATGGTCTGGCCGGTGGTCGAGGAAATCTGGTCGGCCAGCAGACGAGCCAGGAAGTCGATGCTGCCGCCGGGCGGCACGCCGAGGACGATGCGGATCGTCCGTCCGGATTGCGACCATGCTCCGTGATCGGGTGCGATGCTCGCCAGGACGAGAAGAACAAGCGCGCTTAGCGCGGATTTTAAAAATTTTCGCATGGGTTAGCGTTCCGCGGGCGGAATGTCCCTGATGCGGCGGGAATGCGCCGCTATGTCATCGCGGCTATAGGACAACGACACGCGCTTGGTCGAAGGCGGCCGCTTGGCGACGGACAGTCCCGGCCGCCATTCGGTCGCCGGGCGGATCGGCCGCCGCTCAAAACCGCCGCCGCAGTTCGGGCAGACGTTGAACAGCACGTTGTCGACGCAGTCGGCGCAGAAGGTGCATTCAAAGGTGCAGATGCGCGCCAGCGTGGATGCCGGCGGCAAGTCGCGGTCGCAACATTCGCAATTCGGGCGCAACTCCAGGGCCATGGTCTCACCTCTAGCCTATGATCCAATTCAGTTGAATCGGATCATAGTCTAGAATTTTGTTTGAGCATGATCTTATCCGAAAACCGGTTTCCATCCTCGGATCAAGTCCGAGGACAGGCTTTTTCGGGATCATGCTCTAGCGCATCGCCGCCGCCCCCGGTGACGGCGCCAGCACCGGTTCGAGCGCGGGAACGAGCCTGCGCTTCTCGCGCCGCGGCGCCGGGATGGCGCGATAGACCTGCTTGGTTGCTTCGACGATGTGCACGCCGGCGAACGGCGAAGCGAGTGTGGCGCCGGCGCGCTCCCACGCCACGGCGGAGCGCAGGAACCAGCCGCGCGGGATCGGCGGCACATAGAGCGCCTCGTCCCACCCCGTCGGCGTGAACCAGGTTTCGCGAAGCAACTGCATGATTTGGGACCGCGAGTAGGGCCGGCCATGACCGAACGGCGTCGAGTCCATGCGCGCCCAGACGCCGCGCCGGTTGGGCACGACGACGAGCAGCCGGCCGCCAGCGGCGAGAACGCGCCACACTTCGCGCAACAATCCGACCGGATCGGACGACATTTCCAACGCATGGACGAGCAGCACGCGATCGACGGCGGAATCGGTCAGGGGCAGCTCATCCTCCTCGACCAAAGCGGCCAGCGCCGGCCGGCTCGACGGCCAGCGCACAACACCTTGCGGCGCCGGCATCAAAGCAAGGCAGCGCTCGGCCTCCTCGCGGAACAGGCCGAGATAGGGCGTCGCATAACCGATGCCCAATACCCGCAGCGCATGGGTGTCCTTCCAGCGCGCACGAATGCCGCGGCCGACAAAGCGCCGGGCCACGACGCCGAGGTGCTGAGCGTAGAAATTGCGCAGGTCGACGACATCCATAAGGGTAAAATAGCACGTCATTCCGGCGCGCGCTGAAGGCGCCAACCGGTAATCCATAACCCCGCCAATTTGGCGGTTAACGGCACGTAGCAGCTGTTGTCGCCGTCGAGGACCTTACGGGCTCAGCTCACTTGCACCGCGGGTTCCAGTGCCCCGTGTGGCAATAATTCCCCTTGATGGATTGGGCATGGGCGTCGTGCGGCACAAGGAGCACCGGGACTACAGCCAGGATCGTTGCACCCAATAGGAACGCCAAGATAAACCTTGTCATGGATTTCCCCCTCAGTTTGAAGCCACCTCGCCACTAATGCTACATCAAATGCGGAGCCCTTAACATGCCGGCGCAAACCTATCTGTTCCCCTGCCTGAAGGACAATTTCGGCGTGCTGATCCACGATCCGGAGAGCGGCGCCACGGCGGCGATCGATGCACCGGAGGCGGCGCCGGTCGAGGCCGCGCTGAAAAAGACCGGCTGGCGGCTGACCGACATCCTGGTGACGCACCATCATGCCGACCACACCCAGGGTATCGGCGAACTGAAAAGCCATCACAAATGCCGCGTCGTCGTGCCGCGCGCCGAGGCGGCGCGCATCGCGCATGTGGACGAAACGGTCGGCGAGGGCGACACGGTGCGCGTCGGCGGCTTGCAAGGCAAGGTCATCGACACGCCCGGACATACCGCCGGCCACATCTCCTATTTCTTTCCGGCGGACAAGCTCGCCTTTGTCGGCGACACGCTGTTCTCGATCGGCTGCGGCCGGGTGATCGAATGCAATCCGGAGATGATGTGGCAGTCGCTGCTCAAATTGCGCGGCCTGCCCGATGACACGCAATTTTACTGCGGCCACGAATATACCGACGCCAATATCCGTTTCGCCAAGACCATCGAGCCGAACAACAAGGCGCTCGCGGCGCGCTCCGAACAGGTCAAGCAGCAGCTTGCCGCCGGCAAGCCAACCATCCCGGCGACGATCGGTGCGGAAAAAGCGGCCAATCCGTTCCTGCGCGCCGACGATGCCGAGGTGGCGAAATCGCTTGGCCTGTCCGGCAGCCCGGCGTGGAAAGTGTTCGCCGAAATCCGCGAGCGCAAGAACCGGTTTTGAGCAACAATCTCAGCGCCAAAATCTTGACCGCGAATGACGTCATCCGGCTGCTCGATCTGAAACCGCACCCGGAAGGCGGGCATTTCCGCGAGATGTTCCGTGACAAGCGGCAAGTCGAGGACAACCGCGCCGCTTCAACTGCGATCTATTTTCTGCTGGCGCGCGGCGAGCGCTCGCATTGGCATCGGGTCGACGCGGTCGAAGTCTGGCATTGGTACGCCGGCGCGCCGCTCGAACTCGAAATTGCGCAAGGCGAAGGACGCATTGAGCGCGTGACTCTCGGCAACGATCTTGCGTCAGGCCAGCGCCCACAGGCCATCGTGCCGGCTCACGCCTGGCAGGCGGCGCAAACTCTCGGCGACTGGACGCTATGCGGCTGCACGGTCGCGCCGGGGTTTGAGTTCAAGGGGTTCGAGTTGGCGCCAAGGGGCTGGAGACCATAGCAGGCTCTCCGGCCATCCCAGCCAGGCTCGCATGCAGCGCTGCGACCACTTGAGCACCCTCGCCGACCGCGGCGGCGACCCGCTTGATCGACGTTGCACGGACATCGCCGATGGCGAAGACGCCGCGCCGGCTGGTCTCCAGCACATGTCGAAGAGGGCCGGCGTCGGCGCCGGTCAGCACAAAGCGCTTGGCGTCGAGCGTAACGCCCGAGCCGGCAAGCCAATCGGTGTTCGGCTCGGCGCCGATGAAGAGAAACAGGTGGCGAACGGGCCGCTGCACATCCTGTCCGGCGCCATCGATGCGCCAGCGCACGGCTTCCATAACGCCATTGCTGCCTTCCAGCGCGCTGACTTGAGCGCCAGTTACCACTTCGACATTGGGCAGACTCTCGATACGGTCGACCAGATAACGCGACATGGTTTCGGCGAGGCTCCGCCGGCGCACCAGCATCCATACTTTTGCGGCTTGGCTCGCCAGATAAACTGCGGCTTGGCCAGCCGAATTGCCGGCGCCGACCAGCGCGATCTCTTGTTTGGCGCAAAGCTTGGCTTCGAGCGGCGAAGCCCAGTAATGCACGCTCGTCATCTCGAATTCTTCGAGCTTGGCGACCGCGAGCCGTCGATACTTCGCGCCGCTGGCAACCACCACGGACCGCGTGCTGACTCGCTCGCCATCGCGCAATTGCAGCACGAAGGGCGAGGAGTCGTCATTCGGCACGTCCAGCGCGCTCACCTCGTCCGGGATCGCCATTTCGGCGCCGAATTTTTGCGCCTGGTTGTAGGCGCGCGCCATCAAAGCAAGGCCGGTGATGCCGGTCGGGAAGCCGAGATAGTTTTCGATCCGCGCCGAAGCGCCGGCTTGGCCGCCAAAACCGCGGCTGTCGAGCACGATGGCGGACAGTCCCTCGGATGCCGCGTAAACCGCAGCCGCCAGGCCTGCCGGTCCGGCGCCCACCACGGCGACGTCGTAGACGCGGTTCGGGTCGATCGGACCGACCAGCCCGATGCAGCGGGCGAGCTCATCTTCGCCAGGATTGCGCAGCAATTGGCCGCCGGGACAAAGCACAATCGGCAATTGTCCGGGATCGACGTGAAAACGGTCGATCAGCGCCTTGGCCTCGGCATCAGTGTCCGGGTTGAGCAATTGCTGCGGCTGGCCGTTGCGGCGCAGAAAGCTCTGCAGCCGCAGCACGTCGCCGTTGTCGGCGCGGCCGACGATGATCGGGCCGCCGGAGCCGGTTTCCAACAGACCGATGCGGCGGATGATCAGTGCCCGCATGATCCGTTCGCCTAGCTCGGCCTCCGCGATCATCAAGGCGCGCAGCCGATCCGGCGGAATGATCAGAGCTTGCACTGGCTCTTGGGCGGTCGCGTCCGCCAATGCCCGCCGTCCGGCCAATTGCGCGAGCTCGCCCAGGAATTGGCCGGGGCCGTGCGTGACGATGGTGATGCGCTGGCCGGATTTGTCGCTGTGAGTGACCTCGACATGACCCGCCAGGATAACCATCAGGCCGGGGCTGACGAGGCCGATGGTGGCGAGCGCCTCGCCGGTTGCGAAGGAACGGCATTCGCCGAAGCGGCGCACCCGCTCGATCTCCAGCGCGTTGAGCACTGGCAGCATCTGCTCGCCGCGCTGCTCTATGATCGATGGTCGCGACACCATGATAATTCGCCCGCAATGTCCGGTGCTGCGAACATATAGTGAGGCGAAATACCGCCCGCCATTCGCCGTCGGGGTCGAACTGGCATACTCCCGCCGGCTATCTGCCGGTTCAGCTTGGCAGGCGGCGCAAACGCCGGGCAATTGGACGCTCAGCGGCTGCGCGGTGGCGCCAAGTTTCGACTTTTCAGGCTTCGAATTGGCACCGGGCGGCTGGTCGCCGCTGTGATTAGGGCGTCGAAGGAGGCGCCAGGCTCGCCACGGTCACTTCACCGTCGGTGATGTAGTGATTGACGCGTTGGGTGGGCAGACGCTGGCCGGATCGATATGAATTCACGTCGACGATGACGCTGTTTTTCATCAGTTCGGCGATGATGTAGTCGCGTTCGGCATTGGTATCCGAATCGGTGGCGTGGGTGACCTGGAATGTAAGTTTGGTCAAGGACAGGCCGGTATCTTTGGTGCCGGCTCCAACCCAGAGAACACGCTCATGGTGCGCCGGCCGGTCGGTGTTCAGCCAGAAGCTGGGGGTTCCCACGGTGGCCTCTGCACGCGTGAGGCTCGTCGCCCAGAATCGAATGTGATGGCGCTTGCGCGGGCTGTTATCGATCGCCTTCTGGAAACCGATGTCTTGGCCGCGCCCAAACAGATAGAGGGTGCTGAATGGCGCGGTCGGATAGGGAGAGTTGCATACGAACGCCCGGACCATACGCCACGAGCTCGCCAGACCCAACCGATCCGCCTCCGTCCAGCCTGCGACCGCAAAGGCGGACTGCAGCTGTTGCCGCGTTCCTATTAGCACGAGATTGACGGGATCGCCGGGTAACCCGTCGCCGGTAATCGTAAAGCGAGGCACATGTCTGCGCTGGAGGATTTTGAGGCCGTAGCGAACGACGCGCGGCAGGACGATATACGCCGCGATGCCGTAAGTGATGGCCAAGGCCAAAATCGTCGGCAGCCTGTGGTCGGTCAATCTGAAGACAAAGACGATCAACCAGACACTGAGGATGCCCAATCCGAAAACGAGCACGCGACGCAAAAAGCGCTTCAGCGATCTCACGATCCAGCCACCCTAAAGCGATCCAGCTTCAGCGCTTCTATTGTACGCAAACCCGCGCAAAATAAATGCCGTGAAGCGATTGCCTTACAAGAGTGCGGCTCAGGCGAAATATTGCCCGCCATTGGCCGTCAAGGTCGAGCCGGTGATCAGCCCGGCATCGTCGGAGGCGAGGAACACCACGCAGCGCGCCACCTCTTCCGGCTCGCCCAGGCGGCCGATTGGGATCAACGGCAGAATGCTCTTCTCCAGCACGTCCTTCGGCACCGCCTGCACCATCTCGGTATTGATATAGCCCGGGCAGATGGCGTTGACCGTGATGCCCGATCGCGCGCCCTCCTGGGCCAGCGCCTTGGTGAAGCCGAGTTCGCCGGCCTTGGCCGCCGAGTAATTGCATTGGCCAAACTGGCCCTTCTGGCCGTTGATCGAAGAGATATTGACGATGCGGCCGAACTTTCGCTCGCGCATGCTCTCGATGACATTGCGACACATGTTGAACAGAGAGTTGAGATTGGTGTTGATCACCGCCGTCCATTGCTCGGGCTTCATCCGATGAAGCTGGGAATCGCGGGTGATGCCGGCGTTGTTGACCAGCACGTCGATCGGCCCGAGATCGGCCACGACTTGTTTGATGCCGGCTGAGCAGGCGTCGAACGAGGAGACGTCCCACTTGTAGACGCCGATTCCGGTCTCCGCCTTGAATTTCTGTGCGGCCTCGTCATTGCCGCCGTAGTTTGCCGCGACCGTATAGCCGGCCGCCTTGAGCGCCTTAGAGATCGCGGCGCCGATGCCGCGCGTACCACCCGTTACCAACGCGACGCGGGCCATGAAATCCTCCCACTATCTTTTGTTTGGGACGACAGACGACGGACGACAGAGGACGGATTAATCGGTGTCACTTAATCTGTCGTCTGTCGTCTGTCGTCCGTCATCCGTCATCCGCTTTCCGTCGTCTATCTCTCAACACACATCGCAATGCCCATGCCGCCGCCGATGCACAAGGTGGCGAGGCCTTTCTTGGCGTCGCGCTTGCCCATCTCGTAGAGCAGCGTCACCAGCACGCGGGTGCCCGAGGCGCCGATCGGATGGCCGATGGCGATCGCGCCGCCGTTGACGTTGACCTTGCCGGTATCCCAGCCGAGGTCCTTGTTGACGGCGCAGGCCTGCGCCGCGAACGCCTCGTTGGCTTCGATGAGGTCGAGGTCGCCGACATTCCAACCGGCCTTCTTCAGCGCCGCGCGCGACGCCGGGATCGGGCCGGTACCCATGATCTTCGGATCGACGCCGGCCTGGGCCCAGGACACGATGCGGGCGAGCGGCGTCTTGCCGAGCTTTTGCGCCTCGCTCGCCTTCATCAGCACAATGGCGGCAGCGCCGTCATTGATGCCCGATGCGTTGGCGGCGGTGACCGTGCCTTCCTTGTCGAAAGCCGGCCGCAACTTGCCGACCGCTTCGAGCGTCGTGCCGTGCTTGGGATATTCGTCGGTATCGACCACGACGTCGCCTTTGCGGCTCTTGATCGTCACCGGCGTGATCTCGTCCTTGAACCTGCCGGCCTTCTGGGCGGCTTCGGCTTTGTTCTGCGACTTGACGGCGAATTCGTCCTGCTGAGCCCGCGTGATCTGCCATTGCTTGGCGACGTTCTCGGCGGTGTTGCCCATGTGATAGCCATTGAAGGCATCCCACAGGCCGTCCTTGATCATCGTGTCGATCATCTGGAAATCGCCCATCTTCACGCCCGCGCGCAGATAGGCGCAGTGCGGCGCGACGCTCATCGACTCTTGGCCACCGGCGACCACGATGTCGGAATCGCCGTTGAGGATGGCCTGATAGCCGAGCGCCACCGAGCGCAGCCCCGAGCCGCACAGCTGGTTGACGCCCCAAGCCGGCGTCTCAACCGGGATGCCGGCGGCGATCGAGGCTTGGCGGGCCGGGTTCTGGCCCTGACCCGCGGTCAGGATTTGCCCCATGATCACTTCGGAGACGCGCGCGCCCTCGACGCCGGCACGCTCGAGCGCCCCCTTGATCGCCGTCCGGCCCAGTTCGTGGGCGGGCACGGTGGCAAAGACGCCGTTGAAGGCGCCGACCGGCGTACGCGTGGCGCTGACGATGACGATGTCGTCTTTCATGGGAAATCCTTCCGGGAATAGGGTTACGTCACATGCGGGCTGGGCCGCAGGCGCTTTCATATATGTCATAAGGACGTGGCAGCCCGCCGACAAGGCGCTAGGCGACTGCATCGCTGCCATGCCGGGGCGCCCGTCCTTGTGCACCACACAAAACGGTAGCCGCGCCCAGGGAAACCGCCTATTTTGACGGCAATCCCGCAGGGGTTGCCGCCAGATGACCGATACCACGACCAAAACCGCCGAGCCCGTCACGATCAAGAAGTACGCCAACCGGCGGCTCTACAACACCGGCACGAGCACCTATGTGACGCTCGAAGACCTCGCCGCCATGGTCAAGACCGGCGAGGATTTCGTCGTCTATGACGCCAAGACCGGCGAGGATATTACGCGCTCAGTGCTGGCCCAGATCATCTTCGAGCAGGAGAACAAGGAAGGGCAGAACCTGCTGCCAATCGCCTTCCTGCGCCAGCTGATCCGCTTCTACGGCGACAGCATGCAGATGCTGGTGCCGCGTTATCTCGAAGTCTCCATCGAGTCGCTGACTCGCGAGCAGGAGAAGTTCCGTAATCAGATGGCGCAAGCCTTCGGCGGCAGCCCGTTCGGCGCGCTGGAGGAAACAGTGCGGCGGAACATGGAAATGTTCGAGCGTGCCTTCGCCATGTTCACGCCGTTTGCGCGGCGCGAAAGCCAGGGCGGCAGCGCTGCGCCCGAACCGGAAAAGCCGGCGGCCAAGAGCGGCGGCGAGATCGACGATCTCAAACGCGAGCTCGACGAGATGCGGCGCAAGGTCGACAAGCTGACCGGCGGCAACGACTGACGCGCAAACAGCCCTCCGCATTGATCTGGGTCAATGCGTCGAAGCCGAGCAGCGCCGAACAGTGCAGCGTGACCGAGGTGGTATCATGAGAAAAATCGTAACGGCCCTTGTTGCGGCGGCGTGTATCGCCGCAATGGCAATGGCGTCATCGAACACCGCGCAAGCGCGGTGGGGCGGTGGTGGCTGGCACGGCGGCGTTGGTTTCGGCGGCGGCGGCTGGCGCGGTGGTCCCGGCTTTGGTGGTTGGCGCGGCGGTCCCGGCTTTGGCGGCGGCTGGCGCGGCGGCGGCGGTTGGTATCCCGGTTTCGGCGTGGTGGCGGGTCTCGCCGCCGGCGCGATCCTCGGCGGCGTGTTGGCGGCGCCCTACGGTTACGGCGGCTACTATCCGTACGGCTATGGCGTCACGCCCGGTTATGGCTACGGCGGCGCGGCCTTTTACGGCTATGGTGGCGGCGGCGGTTGTTATCCCGCGCAAGTGTGGGGGCCGTATGGTCCTCACCTGGTCCAGATTTGCCAGTAAGATCTTCGACTAACCGGTCAGTTACTAAATCGCAGTTGTAAGGCGCCGCCCTAGACGGCCTTTGCCAAGCTCGTGCGCCATGGCCGCTCGGTCGAGGCGAGCCCGATCAGCGCGCCTTGCAGATAATCGCAACCCCAGTCCTGCAAAATCTTCGCCGCCGCCTCGTCCTGCACCCATTCGGCGACGGTGGTCAGTTTCAGCCGTTTGGCGAGATCGATCAGGGTGCGCACGAAGGCGCGGTTGTCTTCCGAGCGCATCATGTCGTGCACGAAGGCGCCGTCGATCTTGACCATATCGACGCCGAGCTTGCGCAGATTGCGGAACGAGGTGTAGCCCGCGCCAAAATCGTCGATGGCGATGCGGCAGCCGAGATCTTTCACGCGCGCGACGAAGCCGCGGGTTTCGTCGATGTCGTGGATCGCCGCGCTTTCGGTGATCTCGACGGTGAGGCGCTCGGCGACGCCCGCATGCGCGCGCAACAGCGAGCCGAGACCGGCCCACCAGTCGGGATCGGTGGTGGAAGCCGCCGACACGTTGAAGCTCGCCTGCAGCGACGGCGCAGCGATCATCTCGTCGACCACGAGCTCGATGACGCGGTGATCGAGAAGCCGCACCAGGCCGAGCCGCTCGGCGATCGGCACGATGTCGCCCGCCGCGATCAGGCTGCCGTCGGCGCGGCGGATGCGCATCAGGCACTCGTAGAATGCCGGCCGCCGATCCGCCGCCTTAACGACGGTCTCGTAGGCGAGGAAGATGCGCCGCTCGTTGAGCGCGGCGACGATCTCGTCGGTGGCGCGGACGTTGTCGCGGCGCAGCGCTTCGCGCTCGATGTTGGGCCGGTAGGCGAGGAACGAGCCGCGGCGCCGGGCCTTCGCGGTGTCGAGAGTCTCCTGGGCGCGGCCGAGCACTTCGGCAATGCCACGGGCATAGCGCGGCGCGATGACGCCACCGATGGTGATGGTGACGGCGATCGGCCCGGCCGAGGTCGGCACCATGTCGTCGTGCACGCCGGCAAGGAGACGCTCGGCGGCGATCGCCATGTCGTCGGGCGTGCAGTCGCGCAGCACCAGGCCGAACTTGTTGCCGGAAAAACGGCCGAGCGTGTCCTTGCCGCGCATGCGGCTGCGCACGCGCCTGGCGACCGCGCCTATGACCTGGTCGGCGATGTCAAAACCGTAGGATTCGTTGATGCGCGCGATGTTGTCGATGGCGACCAGCAGGAAGCCGCATGACGAGCGCAACCGGATCGCCTCGTCGATGGTGTCTTCCAGCACTTCGGTCAAATGGTGCCGGTTCAGCTCGCCGGTGAGCCCGTCGTAACGGGCGAGATAGGTGAGCCGGCGCACGTGCTCGTAGCGCTC
>JBEKKM010000067.1:0-23169 GCA_050010715.1 Xanthobacteraceae bacterium
TCCAATATCGAGAGCTATTATCAGGAGATCGGCCGCGCCGGCCGCGACGGGCTGCCGGCCGACACGCTGACGCTCTACGGCATGGGCGACGTGCGCTTGCGCCGCCTGCAGATCGAAGACAGCGACGCCTCCAACGAGCAGAAGCGTGTCGAGCGCCAGCGGCTCAACGCCCTGGTGTCGTTGTGCGAATCGCCGCGCTGCCGCCGCCAGACGCTGCTGACCTATTTCGGCGAGACCACCGAGCCATGCGGCAATTGCGATTTCTGCTGCGACGGCGCCGAGGTGATCGACGGCACCATCGCGGCGCAGAAGGCGCTCTCCGCCATCGTGCGCACCGGCGAGCGCTTCGGCACCGAGCATCTGACCAATGTGCTGATCGGCGACGACAGCGACGCGGTTTTGAAATTCGGCCACGATTGCCTGCCGACTTTTGGCGTCGGCAAGGAATACGGCAAGCAGGAATGGCGCTCGATCTTTCGCCAGCTCCACGGCGCTGGCATCATCGCACTCGACATCACCGGCCACGGCACCTGGTCGGTCACCGACGCCGGCCGGCGCGTGCTCAAGGGCGCCGACAAAGTCACGTTGCGCAAGGACACGCTCAAGCCTGCCACGAAAAAGACCGCGCGCGCCGCAACCAATGCCGCGGCGCTGGCCGACGGCGAGGCCGGCGACACCGCGCTGTTCGAGGCGCTGCGCCAGCGGCGCTCCGCGCTCGCCAAGGAGCAGCGGGTCGCCGCCTATGTGGTGTTCGCCGACAAGACCCTGATCGACATGGCGCGGCGGAAGCCGACCACGGCCGTGGAGATGGCCTCCGTGCACGGCGTCGGCGAAGCCAAGCTCAGGCAATATGGCGATATATTCCTCGACGTGATCCGGCAGCACACCGCGGCCCACGCCGCGTAGTCCAGAAAGCTCGTTTCCCGGGCGCAGCGCAGCACGAAAGTGGTGCGCTGCAGACCCGGGATCGTCACAGGCGCCGAGCAAATTGAATTCCGAGAACGCTACGGCCCCGGATCAGCGGCGCACCGCTCCGCTTCGCTACACGCTGCACCACATCCGGGGAACAAGGCCCCATTTTTCCGGCCTTTCGGCGTGTTGCACCGCACTGCGCTCTATGTTAGCAACGCCCCGATTTTCGCAAGTCTCGCGGGCTTTTCTGCGAGGTCCCGCGAATGTCCAAGTCCCGCTTAAATCTCAAGGGCTTGCGCGGGTCCGCAAGGGACCGCTGCCGAGCCTTTGGCAAAACCAAAGCCCCCGAGCGCACGTCGAAAGAAAGCGCAAAACCTTGGCCGCAGCAGAACCCATCGTCTCCGGCATGGCCGGCCGCTACGCGACCGGCTTGTTCGATCTGGCCCGCGAGACCAACACCATCGACCCGGTGAAGGCCGATCTCGAGCGCTTCGATGCGCTCATTGCCGAGAGCGCCGATCTGGAGCGTCTGGTGCGCAGCCCGGTGTTTTCCGCCGACGAGCAGTTGCAGGCGATGTCCGCCGTGCTCGACCGCGCCGGCATCGGCGACCTTGCGGCGAAATTCCTCAAGCTCGTGACCGCGAACCGCCGGCTGTTCGCGGTGCGCGACATGGTGCGGGCCTATCGCGAGATGGTCGCCAAGCACAAAGGCGAGGCCATCGCCGAAGTCACGGTTGCCGAACAGCTCAAGGACGAACATCTCGACGCGCTGCGCTCGGCGCTCAAATCGGTCACCGGCAAGGACGTCGACCTCGCCATCAAGGTCGATCCCGCGATCATCGGCGGTCTGGTTGTCAAGCTCGGCAGCCGCATGGTCGACACCTCGCTGCGCACCAAGCTCAATGCTATCAGGCATGCGATGAAAGAGGCCCGCTAATGGATATCCGCGCCGCGGAAATTTCCGCAATCCTCAAGGACCAGATCAAGAATTTCGGCCAGGAGGCCGAAGTCTCCGAGGTCGGCCAGGTGCTGTCGGTCGGCGACGGCATCGCGCGCGTCTACGGCCTCGACAATGTGCAGTCCGGCGAAATGGTCGAGTTCGAGAGCGGCGTCAAAGGCATGGCGCTCAATCTCGAAGCCGACAATGTCGGCATCGTGATCTTCGGCACCGATCGCGAGATCAAGGAAGGCCAGACCGTCAAGCGCACCCGCGCCATCGTCGAAGTTCCGGTCGGCAAGGGCTTGCTCGGCAGGGTGGTCGACGCGCTCGGCGAACCAATCGACGGTAAGGGGCCGATCAAGTTCGACCACAAATCGCGCGTCGACGTGAAAGCGCCCGGCATCATCCCGCGCAAATCGGTGCACGAGCCGATGGCGACGGGGCTCAAGGCGATCGACGCGCTGATCCCGATCGGCCGCGGCCAGCGCGAACTGATCATCGGCGACCGCCAGACCGGCAAGACCGCGATCGCCCTCGATACCATCCTCAACCAGAAATCGCTCAACACCTCCAACGACGAGAAGGTCAAGCTCTATTGCGTCTATGTCGCGATTGGCCAGAAGCGCTCCACCGTCGCGCAATTCGTCAAGGTGTTGGAGGAAAACGGCGCGCTCGATTATTCGATCGTCGTTGCCGCGACCGCGTCCGATCCGGCGCCGATGCAATTTCTGGCGCCGTTTTCCGGTTGCGCCATGGGCGAATATTTCCGCGACAACGGCATGCACGCGGTGATCATCTATGACGATCTATCCAAGCAGGCCGTCGCCTATCGGCAAATGTCGCTGTTGCTGCGCCGGCCGCCGGGCCGCGAGGCCTATCCGGGCGACGTGTTCTATCTGCATTCGCGGCTGCTCGAACGCGCCGCCAAGATGAACGACGAGAACAAGGCCGGCTCGCTGACCGCGCTGCCGGTGATCGAGACGCAGGCCAACGACGTGTCGGCCTATATCCCGACCAACGTCATTTCCATCACCGACGGCCAGATCTTCCTCGAGACCGATCTGTTTTATCAGGGTATCCGCCCGGCGGTGAACGTCGGCTTGTCGGTGTCGCGCGTCGGTTCCTCGGCGCAGACCAAGGCCATGAAGAAGGTCGCCGGCCGCATCAAGGGCGAGCTCGCGCAATACCGCGAGATGGCGGCGTTCGCGCAGTTCGGCTCCGATCTTGATGCCACCACGCAGCGCCTGCTCAATCGCGGCTCGCGGCTCACCGAATTGCTCAAGCAGCCGCAGTTCTCGCCGCTGCGCATGGAGGAGCAGGTCTGCGTCATCTATGCCGGCGTCAACGGCTATCTCGATCCGCTGCCGCTCGACCGCATACGCGCCTTCGAGGACGGCCTGCTCGGTGCGCTGCGCAACCAGCATCCCGATATTCTCAAAACCATCGCCGAGTCGCGCGACCTTGACGATGCGACGGCCGGCAAGCTCAAGGGCGCCGTCGAGAGCTACGCCAAGACGTTCGCGTAACAGACGACGGACGACAGACAACGGAGGACGGATGGTCGAAGACTAAGCGGAAGGCGCTAATTTTTCTGTCGTCTGTCGTCCGTCGTCTGTCGTCCGTCATCAGCCCATGCCCTCGCTCAAAGATCTGCGCAACCGTATCGCCGCGACCAAGGCGACGCAGAAAATCACCAAGGCCATGCAGATGGTCGCGGCGTCAAAGCTGCGCCGCGCCCAGGCTGCGGCCGAGGCGGCGCGTCCCTATGCCAGCCACATGGACACGGTGCTCGGCAATATCGCCGCCTCCGTCGCCGGGCTCGACAACGCGCCGCGACTGTTGCGCGGCACCGGCAGCGACGAGAAGCAACTCCTGCTGGTCTGCACCGCCGAACGCGGCCTGTGCGGCCCGTTCAACACCGCGATCGTGCGGCTCGCCCGCGAGCGCGCCAACGCGCTGATGGCCGAGGGCAAAGAGGTCAAATTCTTCTGCGTCGGCCGCAAGGGTTACGATCAGTTGCGCCGGCTCTACGCCCAGCAGATCGTCGAACTGGTCGATCTGCGCTCGGTGCGGACCTTGCGGTTCGAGAACGCCGAAATGATCGCCGAAAAGATCATCGCGCTGCTCGACAGGTTCGAATTCGACGTTTGCACGCTGTTCTATTCGCGCTTCCGCTCGGTGATCGCGCAAATCCCGACCGCGCATCAGGTCATTCCGCCGGTGTTCGAGGCCAACGCCGCCGCAGCTCTGGGCGGCGCGATCTATGAATTCGAGCCCGACGAAGAGGATATCTTGAAGGAGCTTCTGCCACGCAATCTCGCGGTGCAGATTTTCCGCGCGCTCATCGAGAACGCGGCGTCGTTCTATGGCGCGCAGATGTCGGCGATGGACAACGCCACCCGCAACGCCGGCGAGATGATCCGCAAGCAGACGCTCAGATACAACCGCACCCGCCAGGCGATGATCACCAAGGAACTGATTGAGATCATTTCCGGCGCCGAGGCGCTGTGAACTCATTTGTGAAGAGGACATGATGGCCAGCAAAGTCGGACGCATCACCCAAGTCATCGGCGCCGTCGTCGACGTGCAGTTCGAGGACCACCTGCCGGCGATTCTCAACGCGCTGGAGACCAAGAACCAGGGCAGCCGCCTGGTGCTCGAAGTCGCCCAGCATCTCGGCGAGTCGACCGTGCGCACCATTGCCATGGATACCAGCGAGGGCCTGGTGCGCGGCCAGGAGGTGTCCGACACCGGCCAGCCGATCAGTGTGCCGGTCGGCGCCGGTACGCTCGGCCGCATCATCAACGTGATCGGCGAACCGGTCGACGAGGCCGGCCCGGTGCCGCACCAGGAGACGCGCCCGATCCATCAGGAGGCGCCGTCCTACACCGATCAGTCGACCGAGGCGGCCATCCTGGTCACCGGCATCAAGGTGGTCGATCTGCTCGCGCCCTATGCCAAGGGCGGCAAGGTCGGCCTGTTCGGCGGCGCCGGCGTCGGCAAGACCGTCATCATCATGGAATTGATCAACAACATCGCCAAGGCGCACGGTGGCTATTCGGTGTTCGCCGGCGTCGGCGAGCGCACGCGCGAGGGCAACGACCTCTATCACGAGATGATCGAGTCGGGCGTCAACAAGGACCCGCACAAGGGTTCGGTCGAAGGCTCGAAATGCGCGCTGGTCTACGGCCAGATGAACGAGCCGCCCGGCGCCCGCGCCCGCGTCGGTCTCTCCGGCCTCACGGTCGCCGAGTATTTCCGCGACCAGGGGCAGGACGTGCTGTTCTTCGTCGACAACATCTTCCGTTTCACCCAGGCCGGCTCGGAAATGTCGGCGCTGCTCGGCCGCATTCCCTCGGCGGTGGGCTACCAGCCGACGCTCGCCACCGACATGGGCGCGCTGCAGGAGCGCATCACCACCACCACCAAAGGCTCGATTACGTCGGTGCAGGCGATCTATGTGCCGGCCGACGATCTGACCGATCCGGCGCCGGCGACTTCGTTCGCGCATCTTGACGCCACCACCGTGCTATCGCGCTCGATCGCCGAGAAGGGCATCTATCCCGCGGTCGATCCGCTCGATTCGACTTCGCGCATGTTGTCCGCGACGGTGGTCGGCGAGGAGCACTACGCCGTCGCCCGCCGCGTCCAGCAGATCCTGCAGCGCTATAAGGCACTGCAAGACATCATCGCGATTCTCGGCATGGACGAGCTTTCGGAAGAGGACAAGCTCACCGTCGCTCGCGCGCGGAAAATCGAGCGCTTCCTGTCGCAGCCGTTCCACGTCGCCGAAGTGTTCACCGGCTCGCCCGGCGTGTTCGTCGATCTGGCCGACACCATCCGCGGCTTCCAGGGCCTGTGCGAGGGCAAATACGACCACCTGCCCGAAGCCGCCTTCTACATGGTGGGTACGATCGATCAGGCGGTGGAGAAGGGCAAGAAGCTCGCGGCCGAGGCCGCGTAACAGAGCCATAAGATCGGAACCACAAAATGGCCAACCTTCATCTCGAGTTCGTCTCTCCCGAGCGCGTGCTGTTTTCCGGCGACGTCGATCAGGTCGATTTGCCCGGCGCCGAAGGCGATATGGGCATCCTGCCCGGCCACGCGCCGCTGGTGACCGCGCTGCGGCCCGGCATCGTCACCGTCTTCAGCGGCGGCAAGCACGAGCCGATCGTGGTGATCGGCGGCTTTGCCGAGGTCAGCCCGGCCGGCTTGACGGTGCTCGCCGACAGCGCTGTGGCGCGGGACGATTTCGACATGGCCACGCTTGCCAATGAGATCAAAGACGCCGAGGAAGACGTCGCCGACTGCACCGACGACGCCGAGCGCGACAAGCTCACCCGCCACCTCGAACAATTGAAGTCGTTGCAAACCGCGCTGGCGCAGTAGTTCGTCGGCCGCCGGTTACGCGATACCTCTGTGTTGCGGGGCGGTTGCATGACACCGCGGGCCCCGGCAATCTATAGGCGCGTTGCGGTCATGCGGCAGGCGTCCGATGAATAGAAAAATCGCGGCCATTTTCGCCGCCGACATCGCCGGCTACAGCAAGCTCGTCGCCGAAGACGAGGAGGAGACGCTGCGGCGGCTCGCCTCCTATCGCGCGGTGATGGACGACTTCATCGCCCGCGCCGGCGGCCGCATTTTCAATACCGCGGGCGACGCCGTGCTCGCCGAATTTCCCAGCGCCGTCGAGGCGGTGCGCTGTGCCATCGACATCCAGGAAAGTCTGCGCACGCGCAACATGGCCTATCCGGCCAGCCGGCAGATGAGCTTCCGCATCGGCATCACCATCGGCGACGTGGTCGAGCGCAACGGCGATCTGCTCGGCGACGGCGTGAACATCGCGGCGCGGTTGGAGGGCATCGCGCCGGTCGGCGGCATCTGCATCTCGCGCACCGTCTACGAGCAGGTCGCCAACAAGCTCTCGGTGCAATTCGCCGACATTGGCGAGCAGCAGGTCAAGAATATTCCCACCCCGGTCCACGCCTACAAGTTCGAGATGCGGCCGGACGATATGCGCCTGGAAGCGGCGCCGGCAAAGAAGCCGGCAAAAGCCGCATCATGGATCGTGCCGGTGGCAATCGCGGCGCCGGTTGCGGCGATCGCCATTGCCGCCGTCGCTTATCTGATGGGCGAGCGGCACAACGGTCCGCCGCCGAGCTCGCCAAGCCCGCCGAGTGCGTCACCGGCGGCGTCGGCAGTCACCACCGTGCCGAGCGCACCGGCACAACGGAGCGTGACGTCCCCGCCGGTCTCGCGGCAAGCCGAGGCGCTGGTGCCGGAATCGGTTCCGTTCGTCACCGATCGACAGCGCAACAACATTCGCAACGAATATATGGCGGCGCCGGATCACAAGGCGCTGGCGATCAGCACTGGGCCGATCGGCTTCATCTCGGGCCAAGCCGATGATGAGACCGCAAAGACGGCCGCGCTCGACATCTGTCAGAATCGCGCGGACGCCCTGCCGCAACAGCGAAAATGCGAGCTTTACGCGCTCGGCAATACCGTCGTGTATGCGGGCGGCCGGCCGCCGATGCCGCCGGCGCCGTGGGTCCGGTACGATCCGGCCACGACCAGGCCGCTGATCGCCAACGACGTCCCGCTGCTGCGGCCGCCCGGCAAGGCGGCAGTCGAGAAGAACTATTTGCCCGGCCGCGCGCCAAAGGCACTGGTGCTCGGGCCATTCGGCGGGTTCTACTTCGTGTTCAATCAGGAGAGCGCCGACGAGGCGGTGCGCCGGATGCTTGAGCTTTGCGGCAACAATGCCGGGGTGCCGTGCTTGGCCGTTGCCGTCAATGACGATTTCATCGTGCCGATCCCGATGACGATGAAAGTCGTTGGATTTTTCCAGCCTGCGAGTGCAACGGCCATCGCGCCGGCATTGCGCGACGATGTCGCGCGCCGCCTCGCCAATGGCAATGGTTGGACCGCGGTCGCGACCGGCGCGGGCGGACATGCCGGCGTCATGCTCGGCGCCGCGAACGAGCAGGATGCGATCGCCGGCGCCATGGCGGATTGCGCCAAGCATGACAGCGCCTGCCGGGTAATCGGCATCGGCCCGTTTGCGGTCGAGCCTAATTAGACGCCTTCATGTCCCAGCGAGATGGGCGAATTCGCCAATCACGCGTTCGTAAACCGCGCGTTTGAACGGCACGACGAGGCTCGGGATATTCTGCATCGGCTCCCAGCGCCAGGCGGAAAATTCCGGCTCTTGCGCGCCGGCGGGATGGGCGAGGTCGATCTCGCTCTCGTCGCCGGTGAAGCGCATGGCGAACCATTTCTGGGTTTGGCCGCGGTACTTACCCTTCCACGCCTGGCCGACGATCTCGCGCGGGATGTCGTATTGCAGCCAGTCGTCGATTTCGCCCAGCCGCTCCACGGAACGGATATTGGTTTCCTCGTGCAGCTCCCGCAACGCCGCCGGCCATGGCTCTTCGCCCTTGTCGATGCCGCCTTGCGGCATCTGCCAGGCATGGGTCGCGTCGATATGCTCCGGCCCCTCGATGCGGCGGCCGATGAAGCCAAGGCCGGCGCGATTGAGCACCAGCACGCCGACACACGGGCGATAAGGGAGGTCTTCGAAGCGCATATCGGAAGACGGACATCAGACGACGGAGGACGGATGATCTCAACTTATCTGTCGTCTGTCATCCGTCGTCTGTCGTCCGGTTCTCAGGTCTGTTTCGGCTTCAGCGCTACCGCCGTAATCGGAACCAGCTGAACGCCGCGGCCGGCAAGGTCTTTCGCCCATTTGGCGATGTGGTCGATGGAGACCGGCAGCCCGGACGAAATGCCGACGGCGACGCTGCGCTCGCGCGCCGCCATTTCCAGGCGGCCCAGCGCGTGGTCGATCTCGTTCGCCGTCGGCACCGCGTCTATGGTCACATCGGCCTTGGCGAAGGGGAGGCTATTGGCGCCGGCGATGCGGCCGGCGAGGCTCCGCGGGTTCGAACCGTCGTCGACGAAGATCAGGCCGCGCTTGGCAGCTTCGCGCAGCACCGGCGCAAGTGACGGTTCGGAGGCGGTGAAGCGTCCGCCCATGGCGCCGGCGATGCCGACATAGCCTTGGAACCGACTCATCAGCCAGTACAGCCGGTCGATATTCTGCTGCGGCGTCAGCGAGGTGAGCAGCGTCTGCGGGCCGGGATCGTTGTCCGGATAATCGAACGGCTCCATCGGAACCTGGAGCAGGGTCTCGTGGCCGCGGGCGCGGGCGCGACCGGCCAGCGCCGCGACGTCGCTGCCATAGGGCATGAAGCCCAGCGTCACCGCTCCCGGCAGCTTGGCGATGGCGTCTGCGGTGGCGCTGTCGCTGACGCCCAGCCCACTGACGATGATGGCGATGCGCGGCGCGTCGGGCTTGCCGGGCAGTTCCTTTACAGGCTGCGCGAAGGCATCGGCCGGCCGCACGCCGTCAGCGGCGATTTTGGGAATGGCGCCGTGGGCCGACATTTCGAGAAATTTCTGGTCGAGCGGGCCGGCATCGGGCGCTGCGGCCGCGTCGTTGGCCGGGGCCGGAATGGTCACCTCTTTGCGCTCGCCGGTCTTGCCGTCGATGATGGTGATGGTCTTGGTTTCGGCCGGCGGCGCTGCCGTTTGTCCCGGCGCGGGCTGAACCGCCGCGGCAGCGTCGGGATTGACGGCGACGACTTTCGGCGGCGCTTGCCCGTCTGCGGTCTTTGCCGCCGGGCCGGGATGCAGGTTGATCGGGACGACGACGATCGGCTCGCCTCCGAACGGATTATTGCCAACCACCGCCCAGACCACGAACACGCCGAGGAACAGCGTCAGCACGGCGGCCATGACCTGGGACGTCGTGATCGGGATCGACAGCCGCCGCTTACGCAGGTGCTGGCCGAGCGGCGCGTTCAGGTCATCCGCCGTCATGGTCCGGTCTCATGTGCCTGTTCTGGCGGGCCAATCGCTCGCGAATCATGCGCCAGAGTCTATCACGGCGCCCAAGGGCCGTTTCCCGGGCGCAGCGCAGCACGAAGTGGTGCGCTGCAGACCCGGGATCGTCACATACGCCGAGCCAGGGACGGTCCCGGATCAGCGGTGCACCGCTACGCTTCGCCATAGCGCGTCGAAGACGCGCGTAAACGCGCTGATGGCGCTGCACCGCATCCGGGAAACATAACCGCCAAGAACAAAAAATTCGGGGCGGCTTATCACCGCCCCGAATTCAACCCGATGAACTGGACCGCGTGCTTAGTTCGGGACCGCGGTCTTCGGGTTCGGCGGGAACGCCGCATTGGTGGTGGTGCCGCGCAGGAGGTCCATCGCCATCTTCAGCGCCGCGTCGTCCTTTTCATCCGGCGGCACATAGGACTGCGAGCCGGACTCTTCGCTGCCCTCGGCCTTGAGGTGGCCGCGCAGCGATGCTTCACCCTTGGTGTCGGTTCGCGCCTTGAGGTCGTCCGGCACGTCCTGCAGCACCTCGATGTCGGGCGTGATGCCTTTGGCCTGGATCGAGCGGCCCGACGGCGTGAAGTAGCGCGCCGTGGTCAGCCGCAGCGCGCCATTGCCGGCGCCGAGCGGGATGATGGTCTGCACCGAGCCTTTGCCGAACGAGCGGGTGCCGACCAGCGTCGCACGCTTGTGGTCCTGCAACGCGCCGGCAACGATTTCTGAGGCCGACGCCGAGCCGCCATTGATCAGCACGATCACCGGCTTGCCCTTGGTCATGTCGCCGGGCCGGGCGTTGAAGCGTTGGGTCTCCTCGGCATTGCGGCCTCGTGTCGACACGATCTCGCCCTTGTCGAGGAAGGTATCCGACACCGAGATCGCCTGATCCAAGAGGCCGCCCGGATTGTTGCGCAGGTCGACGACGTAGCCCTTGATCTTGTCGGCGCCGAGCTGACTGTTGAGGTCGTTGATCGCCTGCTTGAGGCCGTCGGTGGTCTGCTCGTTGAACTGGGTGATGCGGATATAGCCGACATCGTCGCCTTCGGAATGCGAGCGCACCGATTTGACGCGGATCACGTCGCGCACGATCGTCACGTCGATCGGCTTGTCGGCGCCCTTGCGCATGATGGTGAGCTTGATCTTGGTATTGACCGGCCCGCGCATCTTGTCGACGGCTTGATTGAGGGTGAGGCCCTGCACCGCTTCATCATCGAGATGGGTGATGATGTCGTTGGCCATGACGCCGGCCTTGGCTGCCGGCGTATCGTCGATCGGCGCCACGACCTTCACCAGGCCGTCCTCCATGGTGACCTCGATGCCCAGCCCGCCGAACTCGCCGCGGGTCTGCACCTGCATGTCGCGGAAGCTCTTCGGATCCATGTAGCTCGAATGCGGATCGAGCCCGGCCAGCATGCCGTTGATCGCCGATTCGACGAGTTTTGAGTCATCGGGCTTCTCGACGTAATCGGCGCGCACGCGCTCGAACACGTCGCCGAACAGGTTGAGCTCCCGATACGTGTCGGAGGCCGCCGCACGCGCGGCAGAACCGATCAGCAGTGCATGGGGCTGCGTCGCGAGCAGCGTAACCGCGGCGCCCGCCATTGCACCGAGGAAAATCAGAGATGTCTTGCGCATCATCCGCGAACCTTTTCGCCTTCGTTTGCTGCCCACCAGGGGCTGGGATCGATCGGAGTGCCGTCTTTGCGGAACTCCACGTAAAGTACAGGTTGCTTGGCCCCGGTCGCGACGGCTGTGGACACCTGCGATCCACCGCCCATGACTGCTACGGGTTCACCGGTCAGCACGAACTGGCCGAGATCGACGGATATCCGTTCCATCCCCGCTAACAGCACATGATACCCGCCGCCGGCATTGAGGATCAAGAGTTGGCCATAACTGCGAAACGGCCCGGCGTAAACAACCCAACCGTCGCACGGGGCAGTAATCTCGGCGCCTGAATGGGTTGCGATGGACAATCCCTTTTGAGTTCCACCGGCGCCGTCCGAGGCGCCGAACTCGCGGATCCTCGAGCCGTTGACCGGCAAACGCAGATGCCCGCGATTCGCCGCGAACGCAACCGCGGGGGTGAGCCGGCCGGGATCCTTCAAAGCAGCAAGGTCGGGGCGGGTGGCGTCTTCCTCGATGGCGCGGGCGTTGAGGCGGGCCTGCCGGGTGGCACTGTCGAGCCCTTGCTCGAGCTTGCCGATGAGGTCTTTGAGGTTGTCGACCTGGTGCGCCAGGTCCGCGGCATGTTGCCGTTGCGCGTCGAGCGTCTGCTCGGCGGCGGTCTCTTTCTGCTGCCGCTCGTCGATCAGCATATTGAGGCGCAACTGCTCGTGCGCCAGCGTGGCGAGATCGCTCGATAGCTTGACGTTTTCGGCGTCGATGTCCTTGCGCAGGCGCAACAGCTCGGCGAGATCGGCGGCGAGCGCGTCGGCCTGCGCGCGCATTTCCGGCACCACGGCGCCGAGCATGATCGCGGTACGCACCGCTTGCAGCGCGTCCTCGGGCCGCACCATGAGCGCCGGCGGCGGTTGCCGGCCGATGCGTTGAAGGGCGGCGAGGATTTCGACGATCACGGTGCGGCGCTCGTCGAGCGAGGTTTTGAAAATGTGTTCCCGTTCGTCGAGCGGCTTCAGGCGCGCTTGTGTCGTCTCGATGTTGGCCTCGACGTCACGAACGCGGGCGGCGGTGTCGATGAGCTGCTGATTGAGCGCGCGCCGGTCGGCGCCGATGGCCTCGATCTCGAGCTTGAGCCTGGTCTGGGCCTCCAAGGCTGCGCGCTGCTGAGCGCGAGCGGCATCGAGCTCCTGATCGTGCTGCTTGAGTACGTCGAGATCGGGTTTTGCCGGCGTGCCCGGGGCAGGGACGACCGATGGCGAGGGAACCTGTGGCGATGGGACTTGGGTAGCTGGGGCTTGCGCCGAAGAATCCTGGGCGAACGCGGCGAGGTTGGCGCCGAGCGGCAGTACGAATGCCAAGGCCGAGCCGAGCACGAAGCGCGGATCGGTGCGGCTCGCCCGTCGAAGAATCATCGCGTCCAAAGGTAGACCCAGGCCTCTGAAAGGCAAGACAAAGCAGGCAGGATAAGACCGGAATAAGGCGTGGCGCGCCTTTGGTCGTCAAAATTCGGTGACATTAAAAGAAATTAAGGCCCATCAGGCCCGGTGATAAGGGTGGCCGGCGAGAATGGTGCCAGCACGATAAAGCTGCTCGAGCAGCATGACGCGGACCAGCTGGTGCGGCCAGGTCGCCGTCCCGAAGGCGAGCTTGAGCTTGGCCTGGTCGCGCAGGCTTGCCGCCAGCCCGTCGGCGCCGCCGATGGCGAAACAGACCGCCGGGCGATCCTCGGCGCGCCATTCGCGCAATGTTGCCGCCAGCGCCGCGCTGTCCAGGGAGGTCCCGCGCTCGTCGAGAATGACGATGATGGCGCGTTCGGGAATCACATTGGCGATGGCGATCGATTCCTCGGTGCGGCGCCGCTCGGCGTCGGCGGCGCGGCTCTCGCGAATTTCCACGATCTCGATGTCGCGCAGGCCGAACGCGCGTCCGATCTTCTCTGCGCGCTTGCAATATTCTGCGGCAAGTTCGCGCTCAGGCCCTTGTTTGAGGCGGCCGACCGCGGCAATGACGATGCGCATGAGCAATCACCGGCCCGGTCATGGTGCCGGACAATACCAGTCCTCGATCGGCTCGCGCGCGATCTAGCTTGCGCGTTGCGCCGGCCGGCCTGTGATCCACATCTTCTCGAGATTGTAGAAGGCGCGGACTTCGGGCCGGAAGACGTGAACGATCACGTCACCCGCATCGATCAACACCCAGTCGCATTGCGGCGCGCCTTCGACGCGGGCCGCAATGCCGGCTTTGTGCAAATCCTCGACCACCCTGTCGGCGACCGAGCCGACATGGCGCTGCGACCGGCCGGAAGACACGACCATGTAGTCGCCGATCGAGGATTTATCGCGAAGATCGATGGTGAGGATGTCCTCGGCCTTCATGTCGTCGAGGCGGGCGAGGACCAAACGGAGGATCTCCTCTGCGTCAAGACGCATTCTGGAGACCGCTTCGGGCACGCGACGTTCGTCCCGAGAGATTACAACTGTGGACAGGGGTGCTTATCCTTTCGCTCCAAGTTGCCTGCCCCGGCCACCGAATCCGGGGCTCGCCTTAAGATAGGCACGCCGGGTTAATGGATTCAACTGCTTTGCGTTCAAGCAACTGTCATTTAGCGGCGTTTTAACGCGCGGGCGGCGCGCAACGCCGTCGACGATAGCGGCGATTTGAGGCCGTGCAGATAGATCCAGGCCGGCGGCTTGTGGTCCGCAAGCTTCGTTGCCGCCGCTTCGGGAAGGCGGAACCGCGCCAGCGCCTGCGCCGCGGCGCTGCCCGTCGCATAGAGGCTGGGTCCCAGCCGATCGACGACCGCGATCGGCACCAATTGGGCGATGCCGCGCCAGCGTTGCCAGCGATGAAAGCTGCGCAAATTATCGGCGCCCATGATCCAGACGAAATGCACACCGGGGCAGCGCCGCCGCAGATAGGACACGGTCTCGTAAGTATAGGCCGTGCCCAGCGCGGCTTCGACGTCGGTGACGTCGATGCGCGGATGGTGCGCCAGCGCTTGTGCGGCGGCGACGCGCGTAGCGAGCGGCGCCAAGCCCTGGGTATCCTTCAGCGGATTGCCCGGGGTGACAAGCCACCAGACCCGGTCGAGGCCAAGCCGGCGCAGCGCCAACAGGCAGGCGGCACGATGCGCCGCGTGCGCCGGATCGAATGTGCCGCCGAACAGCCCGATGCGCATGCCGGGCGCATTCGGCGGCAGCACAATGCGGTCCCGCATCCCGGCCCTTGCCGCGGTCCGGCGCGAAGGAGCGTCCTCGCTCGTCATGATTTTCGGAAAGAATCCCCTCCCCACGCATCCACTGCCGGCTCTCCTCGCATCATCGCGCGATCAAGGAGCCGATCTGTCACGGCCGCGTCTGTCCGCTGCCGCGGATGCGGTACTTGAAACTGGTGAGCTGCTCGACGCCGACTGGGCCGCGGGCGTGCAGCCTGCCGGTGGCGATGCCGATCTCGGCGCCGAAGCCGAACTCGCCGCCGTCGGCGAATTGCGTCGAGGCGTTGTGCAGCACGATCGCCGAATCCACTTCGCGCAGGAATTTTTCCGCCGCGGTTTTGTCCTCGGTGACGATCGCGTCGGTGTGATGCGAGCCATAGCGCTCGATATGATCGATCGCGGCATCGACGCCGTCGACCACGCCGGCGGTGATGATGGCGTCGAGATATTCGGCGCGCCAATCGGCTTCGCTCGCCGGCTTGACCCGGCTGTCGACGGCTTGGACCGCGGCGTCGCCGCGGATTTCGCAGCCGGCTTCGATCAGCATCGTGACCAGCGGCTTGAGCATCTTCGCTGCCGCCGCGCGATCGACCAGCAGGGTTTCGGCTGCGCCGCAGACGCCGGTGCGGCGCATCTTGGCATTGAGCACGATCGCTCTGGCCATCGGCAGCTTGGCCTTGCCGTCGACATAGACGTGGCAGACGCCTTCGAGATGGGCGAAGACCGGCACGCGTGCTTCCATCTGCACGCGGGCGACCAGGTCCTTGCCGCCGCGCGGCACGATGACATCGAGCGCGCCATCGAGTCCGGCGAGCATCATGCCGACGGCGGCGCGGTCGCGGGTCGGCACCAAGGAGATGGCCGCAGCCGGCAACCCGGCGTTCAAGAGACCCGCGACCATCGCGGCGTGGATCGCCTGGGCCGAGCGGAAGCCCTCGGAACCGCCGCGTAGGATCGCGGCATTGCCGGCTTTGAGACACAGCGCGCCGGCGTCCGCCGTCACATTGGGGCGGCTCTCGTAGATCACGCCGACGACGCCAAGCGGTACGCGGACGCGCTCGATGCGCATGCCGTTGGGCCGCCGCCACGACGCCATGACGGTACCGACCGGATCTTTGAGCTTGCGGATGACGTCGAGGCCTTCCGCCATGGCCTCGATCCGTGCCGCATCCAGCGTCAAGCGGTCGAGGAAGGCCGCCGTTGCACCAGAGGCCTTAGCTTCCGCCAAGTCTTCCCGATTGGCCGCGAGTATCGCCGCCCCGGAGCCGCGGATGGCCTTGGCCATGGTGGCGAGCGCCCGGTTCTTCTGGGCGGCCGGCGCCAGCGCCAGCGCACGCGCGGCCTTCCGCGCCCCGCGGCCGATGTCGCGCATCGTGGCGTCGAGCTTGGGTTCAACCTTGCCTTGGCTAGCGACCGCCTTGAGCGGGGCATTCATGGCCTTGATCCGTCTGGCATTCAGCGTTTCCTACCATGTTCGGGCAGGCGCCGCGAGGCGGCCCCGGGCCGTCGCTTACCCACAGCAATCCACAACCGTCATGGGCTCGTCAGAGAAAAGGCGGAACTTCCCCGCGTTGCCAGTGTTCGAATTTTGGAAATTCCCAACGCATACGAAGAGGGTGCCATGCGTCTGCCAATTGACCGCCAGTCCAGTCCGCTGCCCAAGCGTTTTCCCGTCGGTGCCAGATATGTCGTCGAAGGCCGCGGCGGGGAAGATGGGCATTTGCGGGTGTTTTCGCGCTATATCGTGCTGCCGGGCGGGCAACGGATCAATGTTCCGTCCGATCTGAGCAAGTTCGGAGCTGTAAGCGTGCATCCCCCACGAGGCAAACGCGGCCGCGGCCAGGCGCGGCCCTCCCGTACAGCGACGAAAAAAATTATGCGGAGCGACGGAACCACTCGGCAACATCGGAATTGATGTTACGCGCCGGGCGAAGCCCCCCAGCCCCTCACCCTCAATCACCCGGCGTCGAACCCCGGCCGTTTTAGCGGCCGGGGTTCCTCTTTATGAGGGCCTTCACGCTTCATTGCCTATTCCGGACAGCGCCGGCGCGGCCGGGCGGAACAGAAACGGGCATCCGAGGTTTCCGGCACGTTGGCGTCGTGTCTGTGGCGTTTGTGCGTATGCGGGGTCGGGTGCGCGGACCCGTCCTTCGGGATGGCATCCGGCCCCTCATTCTTGCCTTTGGCGCCTTAGAAACAGACCGGCACCAACTGCCACTGCGGCCCAAGCGGCGTCGGCACCACCCGGCGCAGAAAGGCGCAGTTCGGATTGTAGGCCGCGTATTCATGAAGGACGGTGTGCGTCGGAATCACGAACCGGCCGCCGTAGAAGTCCCAGCGCCCGTACCAATCGCCGCCGAAGTATCCGCCGGCGAGGGCCTCTGCCGGCACAAGCACAGCGGCGAGCAAAAGCGCCGCAAGCGCCATCACTGATGAACGCAACATGACACTCTCCCCGTGAACGCTTGCCGCTCGAAAGGCGGCTGAGCGTTCCCCAAGGGGAGGCTAGCACTTGCGTCAGGCCATGACAGCCCGTCGTAGAGAAGGTGCTCTATTCCCGGCCGACGACCAGATCGTCGCGGTGAACCATTTCGGCGCGGCCATCGAAGCCGAGGATCGAGGCGATCTCAGCCGAGGCGCGGCCTCTGATCTTTTGCGCGTCCTCGGCATCGTAAGCGCAGAGCCCGCGGCCGATCTCGGCGCCGTCGGGGCCGCGGATGATCACCGCGTCGCCACGGGCAAAGCCGCCTTCGATCTTCACGACGCCGACCGGCAACAGGCTGTTGCCCCGCCGCAGCGCCGCGACCGCGCCGGCATCGATGGTCAGCGTACCCTTGGTCTCGAGCGTGCCGGCGATCCACTTCTTGCGCGCCGTCACCGGGTTGCCCATGGCGGTGAACCAGGTGCTGCGCGCGCCCTCGTCGATGGCGCGCAGCGGATGTTCGACGCGGCCCGAGGCGATCACCATGTGCGCGCCGCCGCCGGTGACGATCTTGGCAGCTTCGAGTTTTGTCTGCATGCCGCCGCGCGACAATTCGGAGCCCGGAGCTCCCGCCATCGCTTCGATCTCCGGCGTGATGCGCTCGACACGCGCAATATGCCGCGCCGACGCCGTTGTGCCAGGTGGCGCGTCATAGAGGCCGTCGACGTCGGACAAGAGCACCACGGCGTCGGCGCTCACCATGGTGGCGACGCGTGCGGCCAGCCTGTCGTTGTCGCCGTAACGAATCTCGGTCGTCGCCACGGTATCGTTTTCGTTGATGACCGGCACCGCGCGCCATTCCAAAAGCTTGTCGATGGTCGAGCGCGCATTGAGATAGCGCCGCCGCTCCTCGGTGTCGCCAAGCGTCACCAATACCTGCCCGGCGGTGATGTCGTGACGCGACAGCGCCTCGGTCCAGGTGCGCGCCAGCGCGATCTGGCCGACCGCCGCGGCAGCCTGGCTGTCCTCGAGCTTGAGCGGGCCTTCCGGCAATTTGAGCACCGCGCGACCAAGCGCGATAGCGCCGGAGGAGACGACGATGACATCGCGCTTGTCGCGATGGAGCGCGGCAAGATCGGCCGTCAGCGCAGCGAGCCACGCCTCGTTGAGCCTGCCGGCTTTGGCGTCGACCAGGAGCGAGGAGCCGACCTTCACGACGATGCGGCGGAAGTCGGTTAGCCGAGGCGTGTTCATGGGGAGGTCATACGCGAAGTCGAGCCGCAACTTCTACAGCTCGGCTTCCTGTTCCAATTGCGCTTTGTTCTCAAGGCAATAATAGCCGGACAGGCGGCTCACCAGCTTGCGGCGTTTCCAATCGTTGAGGATGCGGCTGACGTTCTCGCGGGCAATGCCGGCCATGGCGGCAAGGTCGCTCTGGCCGATCTTCTGGCGGATGACGATGCGGCCGGAGCCGACGTCCTGGCCGAAATCCTGCGCCAGTTCGAGCAAGGTGCAGGCGACGCGGCCGCGCAGTGGCAGAAAACTTCCCGCCGCGATCACCGCGTCCGTTTCGCGCAGTCGCGTGGCGAGCAGTGTGACCAGCGATTTGTAGACCTCCGGATGCTTCTTGGCGAAGTCCTCGAACGCGGCCCGGCTGAGGAAGCTCAGGGCGGCATTGCGCACGGCGACCACCGAAGCCGAGCGCGGCAGGCCGTCGATGATGGAAAGCTCGCCGACGATGGCACCGGGGCCGAGGAAGGCAAGGATCCGCTCGTTGCCGGAACGCGACATCATGGTGACCTTGAGCAGCCCGTCCTCGACGCGATAGCAGCCGTCGCCGGCGTCGCCGGCCATGAACAGCACGGCGTCGGTGGCGAGCTTTACCGGCGTCGCGGTAGTGAACAGGTTCGCCGAGAGGTGCTCGGGCAACCCCGACAGCAGGCTCGGACTGGGACGGTTCGGCGCCATGACGCCCATCGCCACTGAAAAACTCGGGACGACCTCCCGATCGGTGGCGGAACCATGCGGCAGATTTCCCACAAAGTAAAAGCCCGCCCAGACGGGGGATCTGGGCGGGCTTGCTGACCCTGTCGGGGGGTCGTCAGCGGGGTGAATGGGGACCGAGGTTTCACCCCTTTTTTGGGCGGGTCTTGGGGGTACAAGGCCGCGCCCCAACTGAAGGTAGGCCCACCATAGCGATCCCGGGCGCCGGCGGAGTGACCGGAGTCACAAAATGGCGCATTTTTTAAACTATTGATTTACCGTAGTTTTTAGCCTCATGGCGGTTATCCCGCACCGGTTTCCCGCACCTCGACACCGGCGCGCTGCTCGATCGGCTTGATGATCTCGGTGATGTCTTTATCGGGACCGAGCTCGTCGCAAGTGAGCTTGAGCAGCGCCGCGACGGCCTCGATCACATTGATCGGCACGCCGAGCGCTTTGGCTTCCGAAACGAAGAGATCGACGTCCTTCTTCATCAGGCCCGCCGTAAAACCCTGATTGAAGGTGCGAGGCAGGACGGCGTCGGGAAATTTCTGCTCGGTCGCGGTGCTGCGCCCGGAACTGGCATTGATCACGTCGAGCATGATGCGCGGATTGAGGCCGGCCTTCACGCCCATCACCATCGATTCGGATGTCGCTGCGCTGCCGGCGGCGGACAGCACGTTGTTGCAGAGCTTCATGGTCTGCCCGGCGCCCGACCGCTCGCTGATGAAAAAGAACTTGCCGATCACCTTGAGTGCCGGCTCGACCGCTTCGACATCGGCGCGCGGCCCCGAGGCCATGACGGCGACCGTACCTTTGGCGGCGCCGCGCACGCCGCCAGAGACCGGCGCGTCGATCTGCACAATATTTTTCGCCGCAAGCAATTTGAAGATGCGCTGCGCCATGACTGACCCTGTCGTCGAGAGATCGACGAAGCGGCGCACCTTCTTGCCTTCGATCACGCCGTCCGGACCGGTCGCAACTTTGAGCACGATGTCGGGCGTCGGCAGGCTCACCATCACGGTCTCGGCCAAGTCGGCGACTTCCTTCGGCGAGCGCGCGGCAATGCCGCCAAGCGCCGCGATATTGCCGATCGCCTCCTGACGGGTGTCGTAGACGATGACCTTGTGCCCGGCCTCGACCAGCCGCCGCGCCATGTGGGCGCCCATATTGCCGAGACCGATGAAGCCGATGTCCATGTTTTTCTCCCTCGATTATTTTGCGTTGACGGTAGCCGCCATGAATTCCGCACGGATTTTCTCGGTGTGTTCGCCGACCGCGGGCACCGGACCATAGTGCCGCGACGCGCTGCGTTGCTCGGCCGGCGCCGGATAGGACACGGGCCCGCTCGGCGTGCCTATGGTGATGCGGCGCAAATGCGGATGGCGCGCGAGTTCGGCCGGCGTGTTGACGCGGGCGAAGGCGATGTCGGCTGACGCGAGCTTTTGCTCCAGCGCGTCGGCATCGAGCGTGCCGAACACGGCCGCGACCTTGCCGTCGGTTTGGGCACGGCGTTTGACGCGCTCGACATTGGTCGCGAAATCGGGGTCGGCGGCGAGCGCGGTATCGCCCAAGACTTTCTCCGCCAGCACGCGCCATTCGCGGTCGCTCTGGATCGAGATCAGAATGTCGACGCCGTCGCGGCTCTTGAACGCGCCGTAGGGCGAGATCGAGGTGTGGGCGAGACCCATGCGCTTGGGCGGCTCGCCGGCTTCCTGCTGCAACAGCGGCACCGTCATCCAATCCGCCATGGCGTCGAACATGGAGATCGACAGCTCGGCGCCATCACCTGTGCGCTGCCGCGCGATCAAGGCTTCGAGGATCGCCTGCTGGGCATACATTCCCGAGCCGACATCGACGACGGACACGCCGACGCGCGCCGGCTCCGCCGTACCGGTGATCGAGGCGAGACCCGATTCGGCCTGGATCAGCATGTCATAGGCCTTGCGCATGGCGTACGGCCCGCTCTCGCCGTAGCCGGTGATCGAGCAGCAGATCAACCGCGGATGCTTGCGGCGCAATTCTGCGATCGGGAATCCGAGTTTTGCCACCGCGCCGGGTTTCAGGTTTTGCACGAACACGTCGGCACGCGCGAGCATCGCGGCGAGCAGCGCCTTGTCCTCGGCTAACGTGAGATCGAGCACGACCGATTCCTTGCCGCGGTTGAGCCAGACGAAATAGCTGCACTCGCCGTGCACCAGCGCGTCGTAGCCGCGGGCGAAGTCGCCCTCGGGCCGCTCGATCTTGATGACCCGCGCGCCGGCGTCGGCCAGGCGGCTCGTGCACATCGGCGCCGCGACTGCCTGTTCGAGCGAGACGACAAGGAGGCCGGAGAGGGGAAGGGCGATGCTCAATACGACCTCGGCAGGCCGAGCACGTGCTCGGCGATGTAGGACAGCACCAGATTGGTCGAGATCGGCGCCACGGTGTAGAGCCGGGTCTCGCGGAATTTGCGCTCGATATCGAATTCTTCGGCGAAGCCGAAGCCGCCATGGGTCTGCACGCACATGTCGGCCGCGGCCCAGGATGCTTCGGCGCCGAGATGCTTGGCCATATTGGCTTCGGCGCCGCAGTCCTTGCCGGCCTCGTAGAGCGCGGCCGCCTCGTGCACCATCAGCTCGGCGGCGCGCATGTTGGTGTAGGCCCGGGCGATGGGAAACTGGACGCCCTGGTTCTTGCCGATCGGCCGGCCGAACACTTCGCGCTCGCCCGCATAGGCCGTGGCCTTCCGGATAAACCACTTGGCGTCGCCGATGCATTCGGCGGCGATCAGGATGCGCTCGGCGTTCATGCCGGAGAGGATGTAGCGAAAACCTTCGCCCTCGACGCCGATGAGATTCTCGGCCGGCACGCGCATGTTCTCGAAGAACACCTCGGTGGTGGCGTGGTTCATCATGGTGCGGATCGGCCGGATGGTGAGTCCCTTGCCCTTGACCTCGCGCATGTCGACCAGAAAAACCGAAAGTCCTTCGGTGCGCTTCTTCATCTGCTCGCGCGGCGTGGTGCGGGCGAGCAGCAGCATGAGATCGGAATGCTCGGCGCGCGACGTCCAGATTTTCTGGCCGTTGACGACGTAACTGTCGTTGCCGCCGCGCGTCGCGGTGGTGCGCAGGCTCAGCGTGTCGGTGCCGGAGCTCGGCTCGGTGACGCCAAAGGCCTGCAGGCGAAGCTCGCCGCGGGCGATGCCCGGCAGATAGCGCGCTTTCTGCTCGGCGCTGCCGTGGCGGAGCACCGTCCCCATCGTATACATCTGCGCGTGGCAGGCGGCGCCGTTGCAGCCGGACGCCTGGATTTCCTCCATGATGGCGACGGCCGCGCTCATGGTCAGGCCGCTTCCGCCGTACTCTTCCGGGATCAGCGCGGCAAGAAAGCCGGCCTTGGTCAAAGCGGCGACGAATTTGTCCGGGTAAGCGCGCTCGCGGTCGAGCGCCCGCCAATATTCGCCGGGAAAGCCGGCGCATAGCGCGCGCACCGCCTCGCGGATCGGAGCGAGGTCGGCGCTTTCGCTCACGGCTTCACCTCGGCGCGGCCGTTGTTGACGGCAACGACGTCGCGTTCGACCACTTTGGCGCGGAAGCTCACCACGGCGCCGTCGCGCCACATCTCGGTGCGCAGCGTCTCGCCGGGAAATACCGGCGCGGAGAAGCGACAGGCGAACGATGCGAGCTTGCTGGGATCGTAGCCGCAAAACGTCTTCAGCACGGCGTGACCGGAAATGCCGAAATTGCCGAGCCCGTGCATGATCGGCCGCGGATAGCCGGCCTTTTTCGCAAACTCCGGTTCGGCATGGAGTGGATTGCGGTCGCCGCTCAGCCGATAGATCAACGCCGCTTCCGGGCGCGTGCCGAGATCGCACACCGCGTCCGGTGCGCGAGTGGGAAGCGAGTGCGGTTCCGGCGCCTGACGCGGCGGTCCGCCAAAACCGCCATCGGCACGGCAGAATGTGGTCTGCGTCACGGTGGCGATCAAATCGCCGGTCGCCTTGTCGCTCACTTTGCGCTCGCTGTAGACCAGCGCGCCCTTGCCTGCGCCTTTGTCGATCACCTCGACGATGCGCTGGCGGCCGATCACGGTGCCTTGGCCGGCCAGCGGCTTATGCAGAGTAACGCCTTGCTCGCCGTTGACGATCTTGACCCAATCGATGCCGGTGTCGCGGTCACGCGCCCAAAA
>JBEKKM010000068.1:0-23050 GCA_050010715.1 Xanthobacteraceae bacterium
GATACCGACGTCCAGCAGCCGAACACGACGGCGACATGATCCTTGCTGATCAGTTCGCGGGCTTTTTCCGCGAACAGCGGCCAGTTCGATGCGGGATCGACCACGACCGGCTCGAGCTTTTTGCCGAGCAAGCCGCCCTTCTTGTTCTGCTCGTCAATGAGCATCAGCACCACGTCCTTCAGGGTCGTCTCGCTGATGGCCATGGTTCCGGAAAGCGAATGGAGAATGCCGACTTTGATCGTATCCTCGGCCTTGGCGGGCAGCGCCGCCAGGAGACCAAAGGCAAGACCCGCCGTGGCGGCAAGCCAGCGGCGAGGCGGTCGCCCGGCGACCGCGCCTATGGGATTGAGCATCGCGATGTCCTCGTGTTTGACGCGCGCGACCGGCCCGGCGCCGTCCCGCAGCGCCCTAAATCGCAAGGAGCGTGCCAAGCCGCGACTTGCCATAAGGGACTGGACGGACAATACGAATCGGCGAGCCGGCGGACCGCTGCGGCACTGGCGCTTATTTTGAATCCGGCTTGGGAGAAAAATTGCCTATTTTCTAGGCGCTAGCATGAAATAATAGGAATAATAGGAATGATGCTGCTGTTTCCATAGGCAAGTCTTCTACGATGAGTTACGCCCGTTTATGTCCGTTTGACATCAAGCTCGAGGCCGGGCTTCGATCCGGCCGCCGTAAACAGTGCGGCGCAAACGACCCGATGACCAATTTCGTCAACCGACGGCAGTTCATGATCGAATGGGGCCATTGCGACCCGGCCGGCATCGTCTTCAACAGCCGATTCTTCGAATTCTTCGATTGGGGCACCTGGACCCTGTTCGAGGCGGCGCTCGGCGTGAAGCCGCACGAGCTCGGCCCGACCTTCGGCATTATGGGCATCCCCTTGGTCGATGCCGGCGCGCGCTTTCTGGCTCCGGCACGGTTCGGCGACGTCGTCGAGCTCACGTCGCGGGTGAGCGAGTTCCGCCGTTCGAGTTTCGACGTCGAGCATCAGCTCCTGGTGCATGGCGCGCTTGCGGTCGAAGGCAAGGAGACGCGCGTCTGGGCGGCGCGCGACGCGGCCGATCCGTCGAAAATCAAATCGCAGCCGATACCGCCGGAAGTCACCGCGTGCTTTGCCGTGTAGCGTTCGCCGGGTTTGAACGGGACGGCGGTTATTGCTATTGAGTTGGCGCAATAAAAAAAGCCATTGAAGCACCGCATGGCGCGCATTCTGCAGCTCACGCTCAACGGCCGCGCGCGGACCGACGCGGTTCCCGACAACGTTTTGCTGCTGGATTATTTGCGGGAACAGGTCGGACTCACCGGAACGAAAACGGGGTGCGACGGCGGCGAATGCGGCGCCTGCACCGTGCTGGTCGACGATTCCCCGCGCCTGTCATGCCTGACACTCGCCGCAATGGTCGACGGCTGCCGCGTCGACACCATCGAATCGCTCGTGACCGACGGGCATCTCTCCGCCGTGCAGCGCGGATTCCACGAAAAGCTCGGCTCGCAATGCGGCTATTGCACGCCGGGATTCATCATGGCGTCGGCGGGACTATTGCGGCGCAATCCGCGGCCGACCGACGACGAAATCCGCGACGCGCTCGGCAGCAACATTTGCCGTTGCACCGGCTACGTCAAAATCATCGAGGCGGTGCAGCACGCTGCGGCGCTTCATGCGGCGGGTGTTTCACCGTGAACGAGATCCTGCCGGCGCATAATATCGGCGACTACGTGCCGATGATCGACGGCCCGGAGAAAGTGTCCGGCCGCGCCAAATACACCGCCGATCTCATTGCGCCGGGGATGCTGGCGGGGCGAATTTTCCGCAGCCCTTATTCGCACGCCGAAATTCTTGAAGTTGATGTGTCGGAAGCGGCGAAGCTGCCGGGCGTGAAGGCCATCGTCACCGGCGCCGACTGCGACAAGACTTTTGGCGTGCTGCCGATCGCGCGCAGCGAGTATCCGCTGGCACGCGACAGGGTGCGCTATCGCGGCGAGCCGGTCGCCGCCGTCGCCGCGATCGACGACGCCACAGCAAAAGAGGCGCTGCGGCGCATCAAGCTGAAAGTGCGCGAGCTGCCGGCCTATCACACGTCTGCCGAGGCGATGGCGCCGGGGGCGATCGCCATTCACGATCGAAAACCGCAAAATCTCGAGCGCGACGTGTTGTTCGAGCTCGGCGATGTCGAGGCGGCCTTCGCCGCCGCCGACCTGGTCCGCGAAGGCACCTACAATTGCGCCGAGGTGTGCCAGAACCAGATGGAGATGCACGCCGCGGTCGCCGATTACGACGTGGTGCGCGACCGCATCACCGTGCACGCTTCGACGCAAGTGCCGTACTACGTCCACCTGATGCTGTCGCAAATCCTCGCCATGGACATGTCGCGCATCCGCGTGGTCAAGCCCCATGTCGGCGGCGGCTTTGGCTGCCGCACCGAGACGCTCAATGTCGAGCTGATTGCCGCGCTCCTTGCCCGCAAGGTCGGCGGCTGCGTGCGCATCATGGTCAACCGCGAGGAGACCTTCATCACCCATCGCGGCCGGCCGGAGACCGATATCAAGCTCAAGATCGGCATGCGCAAGGACGGTGTCATCACCGGCGTCGAATGCGAATGCATCCAGCGCGGCGGCGCCCATTCGGGCTACGGCGTGGTGACGATCCTCTATGCCGGCTCGATGCTGTACGCGATCTACGATCTCAACAACGTCAAATATCTCGGCAAGCGGGTGCTGACCAATACGCCGCCATGCGGCGCGTTCCGCGGCCATGGCACCGTCGATATCCGCTTCGCCTTCGAGAGCCTGCTCGACGAGATGGCGCGCGCTCTCGGCCTCGATCCATTCGCGGTGCGCCGCGCAAATCTTCTTAGTGCGCCGACGTTTACGCAAAACGATCTGATGGTGAACAGCTACGGCCTGCCGGAATGCCTCGACTGGGTCGAGCGCGAGAGCGGCTGGCAGGCGCGCAAAGGCAAAATGCCGAAGGGCAAAGGACATGTCAGCAAAGGCCATATCAGTAAAGGTCTTGGCATGGCCTGCTCGCATTACATCAGCGGCGCGTCAAAACCGGTGAACTGGACCGGCGAGCCGCACGCTACCGTCAAGATCAAGCTCGATTTCGACGGCTCGATCGTGGTGCTGTCGGGCGCCGCCGATATCGGCCAGGGCTCGACCACGATTCTTGCGCAATCGGTCGCCGAAGTGCTCGGGCTCGATCTTTCGCGCGTCCGCGTCGTCACCGGCGACAGCGAAGTGGTGCCGAAGGACAATGGCTCCTATTCGTCGCGCGTCACGTTCATGGTCGGCAACGCCGCCATCGACGCGGCACAAAATCTGAAAGCGGTGCTGATCGCCGCCGCCGCGCGAAAACTCGAGGCCAAGCCGGGCGAGATCGAATGTTTGGGCGAGCTCTATCGCGCCGGCGCCCAGGACAAGGGCCTCACCTTCAACGAAGTCGTCGCCGAGGCGCTCAAAGACACCGGCACCATCACCGTCACCGGCAATTACTCGACCATTCCGGAATCCCACGGCGGCAAGAAATATCGCGGCTCGGCGATCGGCGGCACCATGGGCTACAGCTATTCGGCGCAAGTGGTCGAGGTCAGCGTCGACGAGGAGACCGGCGTCGTCACCGTCGACAAGGTCTGGGTCGCGCACGATTGCGGCAAGGCGCTCAACCGCCTCACGGTCGAAGGCCAGGTGCAAGGCTCGGTATGGATGGGCATGGGCCAAGCCATGAGCGAAGAGGCGGCCTATCACGAAGGGCTCATGTTGACCGCCAACATGTTGGACTACCGCGTGCCGACGATCCAGGATTCGCCGCCGATCGAAGTCGGCATCGTCGAGAGCATCGATCCGCACGGGCCGTTCGGCGCCAAGGAAGCCGGCGAGGGCTCGCTGGCGGCGTTCCTGCCGGCGCTGACCAACGCGATCGCCGACGCCATCGGCTTGCGTTTCAACGATCTGCCGGTGACGCCGGATCGCGTGTTCGCGGCGCTGGAAAAACGCGTGCGAACCAAGGGCAACAAGCAGAACGGCGGTGCCTAGTGGACGCGCTGCCGCAGTTCGACCTGGTCCGGCCGCGGACGCTTCCTGAACTGGTCGCGGCGCGTGCCGCCCATCGCGACAGCCAGCTCATTGGCGGCGGCACCGATCTCATGGTCAACATCCGGCGCGGCATCGTCGCCCCGCCGGTACTGATCGACATCAACGGTGTCGCCGAGTTGCGCGGCATCAAAGCCGATGCGCAGGTGCTCGAGATCGGCGCCGCTGCCACGCTGACCGAGGTCGCCGTGCATCCCGACGTGGCTAAGCATTATCCGGTCGTCGCGCAGGCCGCGGCCCATATCGCCGGCCCAACCCACCGCAACATGGGCACCGTCGGCGGCAATCTCGCGCTCGATACGCGCTGCATCTTCTATAATCAGAGCGAATGGTGGCGCGACGCCAACCACCATTGCCTGAAGACCACCGGCGACATCTGCCACGTCGCGCCGAAAAGCCGCGGCGTCTGCTTCGCCACCTTCAGCGGCGACCTGGCGCCGGCGCTGCTGACGCTCGATGCCGAAATCGACATCTCCGGCCCATCGGGGCGACGCAGCATCCCGCTCGCCGATCTCTATATCGGTTATGCGCGCCAGGACGAGCCGGTCACCGAGACTCGCGGCGACGGCAAATATTTCCTGGCGCTGCGCGCCGGCGAATTCATCGCCGCGGTGCGGGCGAACAACACGGCCGGCCTGTGTTCCGCCTACGACAAGATCCGCATTCGCCGCTCGATCGAGTATCCGGTCACCGGCGTCGCCGTGGCCTTGCGGCGCGACGGCGACAAGCTTGCGGATTTGCGCGTCGCCTTCACCGGCACCAATCCACGTCCGGTGCGACTTGCCGGCACCGCGACCTTGTGCGGCGGCGCGCTCGACGACCGCGTGCTGGCGGGGCTCGACGCGTTGGTGCGCGACCAGATCATGGCGATGAAAACGACGTTCACGCCCGGCCATTACCGCCGCCGCGTCGCCGGCGTGCTGGCGCGGCGATTGGTGCAGCGGCTGTTCGCGGGCTGAATTTGGCAAAGAAGATATTTTCGCCGAACCAGGTTCTCGCCGCGTCATTCCTCGGCGGGCCGATGGCGATGGTCTATGTGTTGTGGAAGAATTTCCAGACCCTGGAAGATCCCCACGGCATGCAGCAAATATTGTTCTGGGGCTCGATCTTCATCATCGCGCTGATGCTGTTTTCGCCGCTGTTGCCGAATAGCTGGCTGGATTTCGTGATCCCCTTCGCCTATCCGCTCGCCGCCTGGTCACTGGCGGAGAATTTCCAAATGCCGAAGCAAGCCATCGCGGATTCGCAAGCTTACGAATTTCAATCGGCGTGGAACGTCATCGCCGTCAGCATCGTTTTTCTGGTTGCGATGGTCGTCGTCACCTTCGCGTGGTTTTTTGTATTGGTGGCCGTTGGGCTGCTTTGAGCGGCGCATTTCCAGTCGACGGCCGAGTGCAGGCGCTACGACTCCAATTCCCGCAGCTTGAACCGCTGAATCTTCCCCGTCGCGGTGCGCGGCAAATCGGGCCGCACGTCGATCCAGCGCGGATATTTCCATGGGCCGGCGCATTCCTTCACGTGCACGCGCAACGTCTCGATCAAGCGCTCGTCGGCGGCGTAGCCAGAGCGCAGCACGATGAAGGCCTTCGGCTTGATCAGGCCGTCGGCATCCTCCTTGCCGATGACGGCGGCTTCGAGCACCGCCTCGTGGGAAGCGAGCGCGGCCTCGACCTCGAACGGCGACACCCACATGCCGGAAACCTTGAACATGTCGTCGGTGCGGCCGCAGTAATGGTAATAGCCACCCGTTTCGCGCACATATTTGTCGCCGGTGAAAGTCCATTCGCCGGCAAAGGTGCGCCGGCTTTTGGCGCGCTGGTTCCAATAACCGTCGCCGGCGGTCGGGCCGCGCACCACGAGCTCGCCGATCTCGCCATCGGCAACCTCGCGGCCGTCCTCATCGACGATCTTGAGGTCGTAGCCGGGCACCGGCTTTCCGGTGGTGCCATAACGCACGTCGCCGGGCTGGTTCGACAGGAAGGTCTGGAACATTTCGGTCGAGCCGATGCCGTCGAGCACGTCGACGCCGGCCGCCGCGCGCCAGCGCTTGCCGAGATGGCCGGGCAGCGCTTCGCCGGCGGAAACGCACAGCCGCAAGCGGTCGGAGCCGGCGCCGTGGGTCATGTCGTTATGCGCCAGCAGCGAGGCATAGAGCGTCGGCACGCCGTAAAAAATCGTCGGCCGATGCCGGCGCATGATGTCGAATACGGCTTCAGGCGTCGGCCGCTGCGGCAGCAGCACGGTGGTGGCGCCGACCGACATCGGGAACGCCATGGCATTGCCCATGCCGTAGGAGAAAAACAATTTCGCCGCGGAGAACACCACGTCGTCCTCGCGGATGCCGATGACGCGCTGGCCCATCAGCCGTGCCGCCGCCATCGGCGTAGTGTGGATATGCTTGACGCCTTTGGGATCGCCGGTCGAGCCGGAGGTGTACAGCCAGAATGCGACTTCGTCGGACAGCGTCGGCGCGGCGTGCAGCTCCGGTTGCCCGCGCGCCAGTAGCTCGGCGAAATCATGCACGTCGCGGCCGCGGAACTCAGCCTTGTCGTCGGCGCTGGCGCCAATGAGGATGATGGTGCGCAAGTGCGGCAGACGATCGAGCACCGGCACGATCGTCTTGGCCAACGACGCCGAGGCGACGATCGCCGCGGCGCGGCTGTCGCCGAGGATATAGGCGTATTGCTCGGCATTGAGCAGCGTGTTGAGCGGCAGCACGACGATGCCGGCGCGCACGCCGCCCCAGAACGCCACCGGAAAATCGACGGTGTCGTAGAGCAGGAGACTCAAGCGCTGTTCCGGATGCAGCCCGAGATTTTTCAGCGCATTGGCGAAACGGCAGCTGCGCGTTTGCAGCTCGCCGTAGCTGAGCGAGCGATCGGAATCGATAAAGGCCGCCTTGTCGCCGAGACCGCGCGCGACCGGAGCGTCGACCAAGTCCGTAACCGCGTTGTACGGCCTGCGAACGAGGAGGTCTTCCAGCATCGGACGTTCCACCCTGAGGCAGATATATCACGCCAAGGCGCGTTGGCGCGCCAGGGGTTTTCGCATTAGGATTAAGCGCATCAGCAGGGGGTGACCAATGATTCCGTATCGGTCGAGGCGCGGGCGCAACGCAGTCCGCGGTTTCGTTCTATTCGCGCTCGCGGCGGCGATTTTTCGTCCCATTTCGGGCAGCGCCGACGGCGCGCTCGCTGTCGGCTTGCCGCCCGACGTGGTCAAGCAGGGCTTTGCCTACGGCTATGTCACCGATTACCCCGACCCCAACCAGGCGGACGCGCAGGCGCTGAAGAAATGCCGCGATACCACCATCGCCGGCGTACGGCCGCTCTGCGAGGTGATCCAGGACTTCAAGAACCAGTGCGTCGCCGTGGCCATGGACCCGCAGGCCGGAACGCCCGGCGTCGGCTGGTCCGTCGCGCCGGACCTGCACACGGCGGAAGCGCAGGCTTTGTCGAAGTGTGAAGATACCGCCGGCCCGGGCCGCCGCGCCGCATGCGCGGTCGATCATTCGTCATGTGACGGAAGCGCGAAATAAATGCCGCGGCCGGCCGGCCGTGTCGCCTTCGCGGCGGCCATGCTTGCGACCGGTGGCGCCGCGGCGGTTTTCGCACTACCATGATCCATTCACCAGCGGAGGGGCGTATGCGTTCATATCAGTCGAACCGGTTTGGCACGGCCGGCGCGTTTGTCGCGCTGGCGCTGTTCTGTGGTGGCGCTCTTGGTCCGAGCCAGAGCATGGCTGCCGGCGCGCTCGCCGCCGGCGTGCCTGCTGACGTGGCCAAGGGCGGCTTCACCTACGGCTATTCCAACAACAATACCGATATCAATCAGGCCGAGGCCAAGGCGCTGAACGCCTGCCGCACGACCAAGGACGCGACGACCGACGCGAATTTGCGGTCGCTCTGCAAAGTGCTCCAGGACTACAGCAACCAATGCGTCGCCGTCGCCATGGACCCGCAGGCCGGAACGCCCGGCGTCGGCTGGGCGGTCGCGGGTGATTTGTTGTCGGCGGAACGCCAGGCGCTCGGCAAATGCATGGACACGGCCGGCCCGAGCCGCCGCGCCGCCTGCGTCGTCGATCATTCGGGCTGCGACGGCAACGCGAAGTAGCCGCATCGCCTCATGAGCCGCGCCGGTGCCATCGCTCGCGCGCACGCGGCTTTCGACGACGGCCGTTTCCTCGCCGACTTGAAGCGGCGCGTCGCCATTGCCAGCACCAGCCAGGAAGCGGCGCGCGCCGGCGCGTTGCGCGCCTATCTCGACGACGAGATGGTGCCGGCGCTGACGCCGCTCGGTTTCACCTGCCGCATCCTCGATAATCCGCACGGGCCGCCGGCGCTGGTCGCCGAGCGCATCGAGAATCCGGACTTCGTCACCGTGCTGGTCTATGGCCATGGCGATACCATCGCCGGCCAGGACGAGCTGTGGCGGCCGGGGCTCGAGCCTTGGCGGGTCGTCGTCGAAGGCGAGCGCATCTATGGCCGCGGCACCGCCGACAACAAAGGCCAGCACAGCGTCAACATTGCAGCCCTTGCCGCCGTGCTCGAAGAGCGCGGCACGCTCGGCTTCAACTGCAAAGTGCTGATCGAGATGGCCGAGGAAGTCGGCTCGGTGGGCCTGCGCGAACTGTGCGCGCAGTACCGCGACGACCTGCTCAAGGCCGATGTGCTGATCGGCTCCGACGGCCCGCGCATCGCGCCGGACGAGCCGACGATTTTCCTCGGCGCGCGCGGCGGCTATCCGATCGATCTGATCGTCGAGCTGCGCGAGGGCGCGCATCATTCCGGCAATTGGGGCGGGCTGATTGCCAATGCCGGCATCGTGCTGGCACAGGCGCTCGCCACCATCACCGATGCGCGCGGCGCGATTTTGGTGCCGGAATGGCGGCCGCCGCTGCCGCAACCGGTGCGGCAGGTGCTGGCCGGCGTCGAAGTCGACGGCGGCGAAGACGGACCGCGTGTCGACCGCGACTGGGGCGAGCCGGGTCTGTCGCCAGCCGAGCGTGTCTTCGGCTGGAACAGCTTTGAAATTCTAGCCTTCATCACCGGCACGCCGGAGCGTCCGGTCAACGCCATCCCCGGCAGCGCCCGCGCCCATTGTCAGCTTCGCTATGTGGTCGGCACCGACGTCGATGACGTCATTCCGGCGCTGCGGCGCCATCTCGACCGCCGCGGTTTCCATAACGTCGAGGTGCGTGCCGGCCGCGGCAGCTTCTTCAACGCCAGCCGGCTCGATCCCGCCGATCCGTGGGTGACCTGGGCGAAACTGTCGCTGGAGCGCACGACCGGCAAATTGCCGACCATCCTGCCCAATCTCGGCGGCTCGCTGCCCAACGATATTTTTGCCGACATTTTGCGGCTGAAAACGATCTGGGTGCCGCACTCCTACGCCGGCTGCTCGCAGCATGCGCCGAACGAACACCTCTTGGCGCCGATCGCCCGCGAAGGCTTGGGCCTGATGGCCGGATTGTTCTGGGATTTTGGCGATCCGGCGGTGCCGCGGCCGCCGCATCGCGCTTAAGATTTCACTCCGCCGCGACGGCCGCGTTTGTTCGCTGCGCCTGCCGTTCCATCTCGCGCCGGATGCGGACCGCTTGCGAGCTTTCGTCCAGCGCGACATCGGCCGCGGTCACGAACGCGCCCGCGGCAACGTTGTGCACAAGCTTGACGTGATGAGCGAGCCCGATCGGCAAGGCGCCGAGTTTCAGGCTGCGCGCCGCCGGAATGAGTTTGGCGTAGACGCAATAGCCGCCTTCGCCGTCGAGCATTTCACCGGCTGCCAGGTTGCGTTTGGCGACCGTCACCGCATCGCCGCGCCAGGCGCGGCAGCTGCCGGTCGGCTCGCCGCGCAGCGCCACGTTGAGCACCGAGATCGACAGTTCCAGCCCGATCAAGTGATAGGGCTTGTACATCGCCGCGTAACGTCCGGTGGCATCGGTCGGCAAGCCGTATTGCTTGAAGCAGGCCGCGGCGTAATCGCTTTGCGCCTTGAACACCACATAGACGCCCCAGCGCAGGTCGCGTTCGACCGGCTCGCCGTTGCGCTTGAGCGACGACACCACTTCGACGACGCCGTCGCCGGCCAGCACGCCGCCCAAAGTTTTCGGCCGCAGCACATGAGCGAGCTCGTCGGCGCCGCATGGCGGAAAGATCAAGCCATCAAGCGGCACGTCGAGCTGGCACGCGTTCGCGACCGCGGCCATCTCGATGGCGGATTTGGTGCCGTCGAGAAACGAGTTGAACATCTGCGAGTTCATGCCGGCGCGCTTGGCCTCTTCGGCGGTGAGGCCGTAATGCTGCCACACGCCGTCGGGCGTGACCGTGTGATAGGCCGGCAGATATTTGGTGCCCTTGCCGGCGGCGGCGACGATAAAACCCGCCGAACGCGCCCAATCGACCATTTCGGCGATCAATGCCGGCTGATCGCCATAGGCCATGGAATAGATCACGCCGGCCGCGCGCGCCTTTTGCGCCAGCCACGCGCCGGCGAGCGCATCGGCCTCGACATTGACCATGACGATGTGTTTTTTCGCGTCGATCGCCTCGATCGCATGCGCGATGCCGGCTATCGGATTGCCGGTCGCTTCGATCACGACTTCGACGCGGTCGTCATCGATGGCGTCGCGCCCGCGCTCGGTGAAACGCGTGCGCGCGATGCGGGCCTCGTCCCAGCCGACGTTGCGGCATGCCGCCTTGGCGCGCTCGGTATCGAGATCGGCGATCACCGCGGCCTCGATGCCGGCGATCGACGGCACCTGCGCCAAGAACATCGAGCCGAATTTGCCGGCGCCGATCAGCCCGACGCGGACCGGCTTGCCGGCCGCGACGCGCGCGGCGAGCATGGCTTGCAGGTTCATGGCTTGATCTCCGTAGGCTGCTTCGGAGAAGAGATCTGAAAAAGCGGCGGCCTTGTTATTACTCCGCCGCGACGCGGTGCGAACGCGCATAGGCCAGCAGCGCGTCATCGGCCACCGGCACGATCGGCGCAAAGTCGCGGTGCGCGATCCATTCCGGCCGGGTGAATTTGGTGATGTGGTTGGAGCAGGCGCACAAGGTCAGATAGACGATCTTGCGCGGATAGGGCGTGATGTTGGGCGGCGAGGCGTGCACCAGGTTGCCGTGGAACATCAGCACCGAGCCCGGCTTGCCGGTTGGCGCCACGATGCCGCCCTCGGCGGCGAGCCGCGTCACCGTCTCCTTGTCGAGCGTCCACAGCGGATAGGACGTGGTCAGCGTGTCGTGGCCGGCATTGAGCACGCCCTGCTTGTGGCTCTTCGGGATCAACAGCAGCGGGCCGTTGATCGGCATCACCTCGTCGAGGAACACGGCGATGTTCATGGCCCGCGCCTGCGGCATGCCGTCGTCGCGCGCCCAAGTGCCGTAGTCCTGGTGCCATTGCCAGACGTCGCCCTCGAAGGCGGCTTTGGCGTTGAGCTTGAACTGATGGACATAGACCTCTTCGCCGAACAATTGGCGCAGCGGCTCGACCACCCGCGGATGGCTTGAGAGCAGGCGGAACGTCTCGTTGAAGGTGTGCGCGGCAAAGGCGGTGCGCGGCGCGCCGGTCTTCTCGCGCCATACCTCCTGGCGATCGAGTTTCAGGATCGCCTCGGCGTCGTCGCGCAGCAGCGCGATCTCTTCCTCGCTGAAGCAGTTCGGGAAGAACAGATAGCCCTGCTCGTCGAACTCTTTCAACTGACCCGGCGATAGCTTCATGGCGTTTCCAGACGTGGTGTCGTTAGCGCACGGTGTGGCGCGCGCGGAGCAGTCGGTAATTTATCCCATCGCCCGGGAGCGATCCAGGTTGGCCGGCAGGACAGGTCTTGGCGTGCTCCGGGAACTTCGCCGCTCGAAGCCGGTTTGTATCGGTATATTTTCATCAGGCGCTACGGAAGCCCCTTGCGCCGCCTCGGTTTTTTTGGGCTGGAGCTTAAATTGAGCTTGTCCGGTGACGCAGAACAGGGCCGGTCGCAAAGCCCCGACCGGCTGAGGCCCTTTGCGCTGATCGCGGCGCTCGGCATCGTTTATGGCGATATCGGCGCCAGCCCGCTCTACGTCTTTCAAGCCATCGCCAAGACAAACCACGGCCATTTCGACGAACTCAGCGCGCTCGGCAGCCTTTCGCTGATTTTCTGGACTCTGGTCATCGTCGTGTCGGTGAAATATGCGCTGGTGGTCATGCGCGCCGACAATCGCGGCGAGGGCGGCATTTTGGCGCTGATGTCGCTGATCCGGGCAAAATGGCACGGCCGCAACAATTATCTTATCGCCTTCGGATTGATCGGCGCGGCGCTGCTCTACGGCGACGGCATGATCACGCCGGCAATTTCGGTGTTGAGCGCGTCGAAGGGCTGAAGCTCGCCAGCCAGGATTTCGCCCGCTATACGATGCCGATCGCCGCGGTCGTCCTGTTGCTGCTGTTCGTGGTTCAGCGCTACGGCACTGCCGCGGTCGGCCGGGCATTTGGGCCGGTGATGCTGCTTTGGTTCTTGGTCATCGCCATCCTCGGCGCCATCGGCATCGGCAGGGCGCCGCATGTCATCGTCGCGGTCAATCCGCTCTATGCCGCGTCATTCTTGATCCATCATGGCGTTGCGAGCCTCGCCGTCCTCGGCGCGGTGTTTCTTTGCGTGACCGGCGCCGAAGCCATGTATGCCGACATGGGGCATCTCGGCCGCGAGCCGATCCGGGTTGCCTGGACGGCCATCGTCTTGCCGGCGCTGCTGCTCAACTATGCCGGGCAAACCGCCGTTGTGCTGCAAAGCAGCGGCGGCGACGCCAATCCGTTTTTTGTGCTGGCGCCCGCTTGGCTGCTCTATCCGATGATCGTCCTGTCGACGCTCGCGACCGTCATCGCCAGCCAGGCCATCATCACCGGATCGTTCTCGCTGACCCGGCAGGCGATGCAGCTCGGCTGGCTGCCGGGGATGCATATCAATCAGACGTCATCGGAGCAGTATGGCCAGATCTACGTGCCGTTCGTGAACTGGCTGATGATGCTGGGAACGCTGGCGCTGACGGTGATATTCGTAAGCTCGGATCGGCTTGCCGGCGCCTATGGCGCGGCGGTGTCGACGACCATGCTGATGACCACGGCGATCCTGTATCGCATCATGCGGGTGTCGTGGCGCTGGCCGGCGTGGGCAGCGGTCGGCGTATTCTCCGTGTTCATGACCGTCGATATCGCTTTCTTCGCGGCCAACACGCTGAAGATCGCCGAGGGCGGCTGGATACCGTTGGTGGTCGGCGGACTGCTTTTCACCGTCATGACGACCTGGCGCGCCGGCATGGACGCAATCCATCGCACGCACGAGCGCGAGATCGTGACCACTGCGCAATTCATCCGGCGATTGCGCGACCACAAAATCGAGCGCGTTCCCGGACGCGCGATCTTCTTGACGCGGCTGCGCGGCTCCATTCCGCCGTTGATCGCCGATCACGTCCGCCAGTTCGGTTCGCTCTACCAGGAGGCGATTGCGCTGTCGGTGAGCTTTTCGATCCGGCCGCGGGTGCGGCCCAACAACCGGCTTCATGTCGAAAAGCTTGGCGAAGGTTTGTGGCACGTGACGGTTCGCTTCGGCTTTGTCGAAGTCCCGAACGTCGCCAAGGCGCTGCATCTGGAAAAATCCAAGTGTCCGATCGATCCGGACAATGCGATTTATTTCAGCGAGCACGACAATGTGGTGGCGCGCAAGGGCAAGCCGCGGCTGGCCGCCTGGCGGCGGCGGCTGTTTTCGTTCCTGTCCCGCAACTCGATCCATCCCGCCGACCTGTTCAACATTCCGGCGGAGAATTTTGTGCAGATCAGCCGGCAAATCGAGGTTTAAGCGGCGCTACACACGAAAGACCCAGAGAGCGGCCTTGATCGCTTGGACAGCGTTTCTGTTCGTGTTGATGATCTTGTCAAGGACGGCGCGAAGCGCCGCCGCCTTCGGCGGTCTTCGATCCTTGACAAGATCATCAACACGAACAATTGGCAGCCAAGCGATCAAGGCCGCCATCCCGATAGGTGGAACTTGTCCCTTCCACGCGGTTGCCTGCGGTGCGGTTTTGGAGGAAAGTCCGCCAGATCAAGAATTCTGCGGAGGATTCGCCGATGGAAATCATCCCGCTGGGTCCAGGCTTTGCCGCCGAACTGCGCGGCGTGACGCTGGCCGAGGTCGCGGCCGACGATGCCGTTTACGCTGCGGTGCGCGCGGCGTTCGAGGATCATTCGGTTCTGCTGTTTCGCGGCCAGGAGGTGAGCGGCGAGGGCCAGCTCGCCTTTTCGCGCCGTTTCGGGCCGCCCGAAGTGACCAAAGTCGGCTCGCTCGGCACCGGCACCAATTTCGTCATCCTCACCACCATCGGCGACGACGGCAAGGTGGTGCCCGAGGATCACCGCTATGCCATGCGCAACAAGGCCAACCAGCTTTGGCATACCGACAGCTCGTTCAAAGCAGTGCCGGCGCTGACCTCGGTGCTGGCGGCGCGCACGATTCCGGATCACGGCGGCGAGACCGAATTCGTCTCGACCCGGCTCGCCTTCGAACGGCTTGATCCGGCGCTGCAGAAGAAGCTCGAAAATTCGTTTGCCTGGCATCACTATGGGCACTCGCGCGCCAAGGTCGCCGCCGGCCTCGCCACGCCGGAGGAGCTCGAAGCCTTGCCGCCGCGCTGCTGGCGCCTGGTGTGGCGCAACCCGGTCAATGGCCGCGGCGCGCTCTACATCGCCTCGCACACCTACGCCATCGAAGGCATGGAAAAGGCGGCGGGCAAAAAACTGATCGACGAGTTGACCGCCGCGGCGACGGCGCCCGGCACAAGCTACGAGCACAAGTGGAAGAGCGGCGACGTGATCATGTGGGACAATCGCGCCACCATGCATCGCGGCCGGCCGTGGCCCGGCAACGAGCCGCGCTACATGGTGCGCACGACGATCTCGGCGACCGCGGCGGACGGCCTCGAAACCATGCGCCCGCCGTCATTGCAGGCGGCGGAATAGCAGCGGCGCACGCAGTGAACGTTCATCTGGTCGGCAGTATTGGCCTCGATACGGTGGATGAGGTTTTCCGCACCGTCGGAGAATTGCTCGGGCCTTATCTGCGCCGCGTTCCCGACGGCGAGGTCGGCGGGCGGCGGCTGTGGATCAGCTGGCAATATCCGCTGCTGCGCGCCAGCGTGTTCCTGCGGCCGGATCCGTCCGGCGCCGTCCGGCCGACCAATCGCTTTCCGCTCTTGACCCTGGCCGAAGGCGTTGCGCCCGCGGACGTGCACTTCGGCGAGCTCGGCTATGCCCGCGAGGCGCGCGCCTCGTATCTCGATTTTGTGGCGGCGCGCGACAATGGCACGCTACCCAAGGGCATCCGCTTTCAGGTCTGCCTGCCGACGCCGTTTGCCGTGGTGAGCTCGGTCGTCGTGCCCGCGGTGCTGCCCGTGGTCGAGGCCGCTTACGAGCGCGCCATGATTGCCGAAGTCGCCGCGCTCTGCCGGCATATCCCGCATCGCGATCTCGCCATCCAGTGGGACGTGTGCAACGAGATGGTGGTCTGGGACGGCCAGGCCAGCGATGCCGTGCCCGCCGGCGTGCCGCGCGAACAACTGATCGAGCGCATGCAGCGGCTGTGCGCCGCGATCCCGGGCGACGTCGAGTTCGGCCTGCATCTTTGCTACGGCGATTTCGGCGCCAAACATTTCGTCGAGCCGAAGGACGCGGCGAAGATGGTCGAATTCGCCAATGCGCTGGCGAAAGCTATACCGCACAAGCTCGCCTATATTCACATGCCGGTGCCGATCGAGCGCAACGACGACGCGTTTTATTCACCGTTCCGCGATCTCAAGCTCGGCGACGGCACCGAGCTTTTTCTCGGCCTCGTTCATGCCAAGGACGGTGTCGACGGCACGCGGGCCCGGCTCGCGGCGGCGCAGCGCTACGCGCAGAAATTCGGCATCGCCACCGAATGCGGCATGGCGCGTGCTCGCTCGGAAGACACGGTGCGCGCGCTCCTGAAAATCCATGCCGACATCTGCGCCGGCGCCTAGGCGCCTTCGGGTCATCGCAACACAAAGGTGCACGCAGTGATGTGCTTTTTCCGCATCGCGTTCTGCTGCGCAATGATCGCGCTGAGCGGCGGCGCGCATGCCCAGACTTGGCCGAGCCGTCCGATCAAGCTGATCGTGCCGACCGGGCCCGGCGCCGCCACTGACGTGATGGCGCGGCTCGTGGCCGACGGCGTGTCGCGCACGCTCGGCCAGGCGATGTTCGTCGAAAATGTCCCCGGCGCCTCAGGCATCCTCGCCCATGAGACCGCCGCGCGCGCCACGCCCGACGGCTATACGCTGTTGTTCACCAACACTTCCGGCATGGCCATCAATCTCATTTCGTTCGAGCAACTGCCGTACGATCCGACGCGCGATTTCACCGCCGTGGCCGTGGTGTGCAATCTGGCGCCGCAAATGTTGTCGGTGAACGAGGCGCTGCCGGTGACGTCGGTTGCCGAGCTGATCGCCTATGCCAAGGCCAATCCGGGTAAGCTGTCCATCGCCTTCGACAACACCGCGGGCGCCGCGGCGTTCGGCGCAAAGCTGTTCAACAAGCGCGCCGGCCTCGATCTGATCGAAGTGCCGTATCGCTCCGGCGCGCAGATGGTCCAGGACGTTGCCGGCGGCATCAATCAGGTGATGATGAGCTCGATCGCCGCCGCCAACGCGGTGGTCCAGGCCGGCAAGGTGCGCAGCCTCGCGGTCACCTCGGACATGCGTTTCCCGGGATTGCCGGACCTGCCGTCGCTGCGCGAGACGGTGCCCGGCGTGGTGATGAACGGTTTCTTCGCCATCGTGGCGCCCGCGGGCACGCCTGCCGAGATCGTCGCCCGGCTCAATCGCGAGATCGGCCTGTACCTCAATGGCCCCGAGATCCGCGACCGGCTGCTGGCCTTCGGGCTCGCCACCGCTGGCGGCGGCACGCCCGAGAGCGCCGCCGCGACCATCCGCAAGGAGCAGGAAGAGTGGCGCGCGTTCGGCAAGGAACTCAACGTCGAGCCGCAGTGACGGTCGCGCGAGCACGAGGGGACATCATGGCGCGCAACGTTTATCTTGTCGGCAGCGTGCCGATGGTGAATGCGGCGGCGGTTTTCGAATCGGTCAGCGCCGCTCTTGGCCCGCGCATCAAGCGGCTGCCCGACGGCGAGACCGGCGCCCGCGGCGACTGGATCACTTGGCTCGAGCCGGTGTTTTCTGAAAATCCAGCGCTACAAAAATCCGGCGAGTTCTTCCGCGTGCACGCGAGCGGCACCGGGCGCGAACGTTACACGCTGAAACCTGGATTTCGCGCCGAAGACGTACGCTTCGACAATCTGTTCTATGCGGATATTGCGAAGACATCCTACGCCGACTTCAGACGGATGAAGGATGCCGGCAAGATCGCCGCCGGCACAAAATTCCAGGTCGACCTGGTGCCGGCGCATTCGGTGATCTGGTTGTTCCTGGTCGATGCCCTGCATGCGCCGGTCGATCCGCTCTACAACGACGCGGTCAAGCGCGAGATCGACAAGATCGCCGCCGCCATCCCACACGATGAATTGGCCATCCAGTTCGACGTCGCATCCGCCGTGTTCGCGCGACTCGAACGCAACGAGGCGTCGAGCTACGGCCGCAGCAAGGCGGAAATGCAAGAGACGTTCAGCGCCATCGTCGCCGACCTCGGCAACCGCGTGCCGGCCGGCGTCGATCTGCTCTATCACCTCTGCTACGGCGATTCGAACCATCGCCACGTGGTCGAGCCGACCGACATGGGCGACATGGTCGAATTCGCCAATCGGCTAGCGCGCACGATCAAGCGGCCGATCGATCTCATTCACATGCCGGTGCCGCGCAACCGCGCCGACGATGCCTATTTCGCGCCCTTGAAACGGCTGACGCTACGGCCCGAAACCGAGCTCTGTCTGGGCCTCGTCCATTACACCGACGGTGTCGATGGCACGAAGCAACGCCTGGCGACGGCGAGGAAATACGCCGAAAAATTCTCCATCGCCACCGAATGCGGCTTTGGCCGGCGCGATCCGCGCACGATTCGGGACCTGCTGCGCATCCACGCCGAAGTTGCGGATCTGGATTAGGGCGTGAACTCATAAATGCGCCCGGACCTCAGGCCACTTGGGGTCTCCACGCGATGACGCCTTCCGTCCGCGCCCGCACTTCCGGCGAGGCCAGACACGTGGCCACCGCCTCGTAGCCTGAGGCACCGGGATAGGGGGCGACGCTGATCGGGGGACTGTGATTGCCGGGACAGAAAATGATCGCCTCTTCGGCACCCACTGCGGCCAAGTCCAGAATCGCGCAAGAGCGCGTGAGCAAGAAAAGCGACCGCGCGCCGGGCCCGCGGCGGCGGAGGTTGGCGATTAGGGCCTCTTGTGCGGCTTGGTCCAGCCCCTGTTCCACCATGTCAACAACCACGATGGCCGCACCTTCGGATTCCAGTCCGACAAGAAGGGCAACCAGGGCCTCCGAGGCCGCAGCACCGTCTTCAACGAGCCAAGCCAAGGTCTGATCGACCCTGGACTTAAGTGCCGGGTCGGCGTCCAGTTGCGCCCGCGCCGCCGCGCCGCCGTGCTCCAACCGATCGAGGCCCAAGAAGACGGCGTCAGGCAGGGTTTCGGCAAGACGCTTGGCCAGCCGTGTTTTGCCGCTGCCCAACGGACCGATGATGTAATTCAACGGCCGCACGTCTCTTAGTTCGAATCGTTCGCCGCCCCAAGGCCAAGGAAGATCGAAGGCGACGCTGAACTCGGCGGGCGGTCCCAGCAGGCGCGCCAGTTCTCTGGCTGTCGGGGACTTGCCCTGCGCGAGATCGGCCCGAAGGTCACGGACCTTCTCGACCACGCCGGTCAACTGGCGGATTCGGCCTTCGAGTATTGTCTGGTGCGCGGCCAGGGCCGGCTCCAAGCCTTGAGGATCATCTCCGAGCACCCGCGCTACCTGGGAAAGGCTGAGTCCGAGCGCGCGCAGGGCTACGATCTCGGCGGCTCGGGCCATCTCGTCGGGACCATAGACCCGCCACCCGGCCGCAGTGCGGCTGGGGGTTATTAGGCCGTGTCGCTCATAGAGCCGCAGCGCCTTTGCGGAGACGCCGAGGCGCTGAGCGGCCGCGGAGGGGTTCAGAAATTGGGCGGAAGCGCTCACGAATCACCTCGTTGTTTGCTGACCGCTGTCGTTATCGGGGCAGTCCCAGGGGCCGGGTCAAGAGGGTGTTCGCGGCATTCGGCAATTTTCTCCGCGGACCCAGACAACGCGCCGACCTCGACGTTCAGCGAGCGGGATGATGAGCCGCATTCAGGCTACGGCTGCGCGTTAATGAGTCCGCGCCTAGGCTGCCTCAGCGACGAAACGATTGCGCATCTTGCCGAGGCTTTCGATCTCGGTCTCCATGACGTCGCCGGCTTTGAGAAAAGTATTGGTGCCTTGGCCGACGCCGCCGCAGGTGCCGCAGCTGAACACGTCGCCGCTCTGCAAAGATAAAATGTCGGAGGCGTATTCGATCTGCTCTTCGGGCGTGAAGATGAATTGCGAGGTGTTGCCGTTCTGCTTGGTCTCGCCATTCACGGTGAGGCGGATGAACAGGTTCATGTGGTCCGGCACGAACGCGCGCGGCACCAGGAACGGTCCCATCGGCGCGAAATTGTCGTGGCTCTTGCCGCCGAGCCAGTCCGAGCGCAGCCCCGGCCGGTCCGGGCGGATCTGCAGGTCGCGGCAGGACACGTCGTTGGTGGTCATGAAGCCGGCGACGTGATCGAGCGCGCGCTCGGCCTTGATGTGCTTGCCCGGTTTGCTGATCGCGAGCGCTATTTCCGCTTCCCAGTCGATCTTTTTCATGCCGCGCGGAATTTCGATATCGTCATAGGCGCCGGCCAGCGTGCTCGGAGCTTTCAGGAACAGATACGGATGCGAGGTCGATTTCTCGCCGGTGAATTTCGGGCCGCCGGCCGGCGTCATGCCGGCGCGGATCATCTCGTCGACGTGCTCCTGAAAATTTTGCGCGGCGTAGAACATCTTGCCGGGGCGCCCGACCGGCGGCAGCGCGCGCAGGCTCGCGAGCTTAGCGGCGCCCGGCCGGCCTTCCTTTTCGAGAAAGCCGACGATCTCCTGCAGCATGGAAAAATTGGCGTCCCAGTTTGCCAACAGGCCATCGATACTCTCGGTCGAGTTCAAATAATCCTTGCGCAGCGCGGCGCGATGCGCCGCCGCGAGCTCGATGACGTCATCGCCCAGCACGATGGCGGCGAAGGGCCTGCCGCCTTGTTTGGCGAACGCGCCAAGCTTGAATGGAGTGCCGTTCATGGGTCGCTTCCTCGTATGTCAGACGGAATGTAGCCAAGCCGACAACAGCCGGCTTGGCTGGCTTAAGCGCGTATCTCAGGTGAAGGAAAAACTTAAGGCTTCTTCGCCTCGGCGTAGGGATAGATCATGTCGCCGGTTTTATATTCCTTCGGCCACACGATGACTTCGTGAGTGGTGTCCTTGAACTGATCCATGCCATTGCCGGTGACATGCTGGAACTGGGTGAAGAAGACACGCGACTTCGCCCACTCGCCGTCTTTGCCGAAGGCGATATCGCCGACCACGGTCTTGAACGTGTGGCCGCGCATGTAATCGGCGAGCTTGGCGTGATCGAGGCTCTTGGTGGCTTCGACAGCTTGGGCGAGGACTTGGCCTGCGGCGTAGCCGAGCGGCGGGAACGCCCAGCCGCCCGGATCGATTCCTTGGGTCGCGGCGGCGGCCTGGTACTTCGCCAGCAGTTCCTTGGTGCCGGGGAACACCATGCTCGGCGCCGGCAGGAACACTTCGTTGTTGACGATGCCGTTCGAGAGCGGTCCAAGCTGCGCTTTGATCGGCGTAACCAGGAGCCCGATGAAGGCGCCGCCGAACATTTTCGGCGTCAGCCCGACTTCGTTGGCGGCCCGGATGATGCCGACGGAGTCCGGCGGATAGGCGGCGACGAAGACGATATCGGGATTGAGCGCCTGCACCGCGCGCATGATCGGCGTGTAGTCGGTCGTGGTCGGCGGATATTTCTGGTCGAGGACCAGGTCGAAGCCGCCGATCTCCTTGATGCTTTGCCGCGCGCCGTCGGCGGCGTTCTGGGCGAATTCGGCGTCGGCGGCGACGATCGCAACTGTCTTCGGCCGCGGCGTGGCCGCAGCGGCGAGCTCGAAGAAGCCGTAGGCAAAGGCCTTCTGCGGCTCGGGCCCGGTCGGCAGCATCGAGAAGTACTGGTTGTAATGGAATTTGCTGTTGGCGGCGTTGGCCAGAATGCCGATCGTGGTCTTGTGGTACTGCATCAGGACCGGGATCGCCGGAGCCACCATATTGGTCGCATAGGGACCGATCAGCAGATCGACTTTGTCGACGTCGATCAGCTTGGTGTAGAGCTGCGGCACGTTCGCCGGATTGCTCTGGTCGTCATAGAACACCAGTTCGACCGGACGCCCGAGCAGGCCGCCCTTGGCGTTGACGTCGTCGCGCCAGATTTGCAGCGCGGTCAGCACCTGCTTGCCGATCGGCGCCACGCCGCCGGTGAGCGCCATGGACATGCCGATCCTGATCGGATCGGCGGCCTTGGCGATGGTCGGCGTCAGGTTTGGTATGATCAGCGCGCAAATGGCAAGCAACGCCATCGCACGGGCACGAGCCCAAAAGCTTCGCATAAATCCTCTCCTCCCTTGTCTTCCCTTTGGGCGCTCTGCGGCGCCGCGTTTTATTTTAAAGCGACGTTAGTCCTCCTCGAACGGCGGCGCCAGATGGTCAACTGCCGCGAAACACCGCCTTGCGCTTGGCGTGGAATGCTTCGACGCCTTCGCGGAAATCGTCGGACTGGCGCAACCTGGCATAGCAATGGCCTTCGAGCTCGATGGCCGTTTCGAGGTTGGTGTCTTCGGTTTCGTTGAGCAGCGTCTTGGCGGTGCGTTGTGCCAATGGCGAGAAGCCGCGCAACTCCTCGACCAGGGCATCGGTCGCGGCTTCGAGCTTGTCGTCGGCGACGCATTCGGTGGCGATGCCCCATTCGTAGGCCTGCTTGGCCGGAATGCGTTTCGACCGCATGACGATGTCCTTGGTGCGGGTGATGCCGATGATCTTTTGCAACCGCGCTGAGCCGCCTGAGCCGGGAATCTGGCCGAGCCGCTGCTCCGGCAATGCGTAGAAACAAGTCTCCGAAACCAGCCGAAAATCGCAAGCCAGCGAAATCTCGAAGCCGACGCCGAAACAGTAACCGCGATTGGCGACGATCACCGGTTTCGAACAGCGCGCCGGCGCCGCGATGTTCCAGGCGAGTTTCGACACATGTTCGGGCGAGGCTTCGAGAAAACCCGCGATATTGCCGCCGGAAGAAAAATGCGCACCCGTCGCCCGCAGCACGATGACGCGCACGCGGGCATCCTCGTCGAGCGCTTCGAAGACGAGACGAAGCTGATCGCGTTGTCCCATTTCGATGACGTTGAGCGGCGGCCGGTCGAGAACGATATCGGCGCGTTCGCGGGCCGGATCGATCTCGACGCGAAAGCCATCGAGGGTCTGCAAACGCGGATCGGAAAATTCACTCATGCGGCCGTTCCTTTGAGAGACGAGACGGGTTCGTATTCGCCGGCGACGAGCTTGCGGCGAAGCAGTTTTCCCACCGGCGATTTCGGAATCTCGGTGACGAATACATAGCGCCGCGGGCGCTTGAAGTTCGCCAGGCCGGAATTGCGGCAGAACGCGTCGAGCTCGTCGGGCTCGACCGCGCGGCGGCATTTGACGAAGGCGGTGACGATCTTGCCCCAGCGCTCGTCCGGCAGGCCGACCACGGCCACTTCGGACACAGCCGCGTGCAGCGACAGGCGGGATTCGATCTCCACCGGCGAGACATTCTCGCCGCCGGTGATGATCATGTCGTCGACCCTGCCGGTGACGAAGAGATCGCCGTCGCCGTCGACGAAGCC
>JBEKKM010000069.1:0-23035 GCA_050010715.1 Xanthobacteraceae bacterium
GCAGATGCTGGCGATCGCGCGCGCGCTTTTGACCAATCCTGCGATTTTGCTGATGGATGAACCGACCGAGGGCCTGGCGCCGGTGCTCGTCGACACGTTGATCGACGTGCTTGCAAAACTGCGCGCCGAGAGCGCACTGTCGATCATGCTGGTCGAACAGAACAGCCGCGTCGCCTTCGCCTTCTCGCCGCGCACCGTGATCCTCGACAAGGGCCGCATCGTCTACGACGGCTATTCCGAACAGCTGCGCGCCGATCCGGAGCGGCTGGCGAAGCTGATCGGGATCGTGGAGTGAGGCTTGCTGCTCCCTTCCCCCTTGTGGGGAAGGGATGGGGATGGGGGTCGGGAGGTGACGCGAAGGCGTCAACGTTTACGCGCTACCTCGCGACCCCACCCCTACCCCTCCCCACAAGGGGGAGGGGAATTTACGCATGCGCCAAGCGCTGCGGATCGATGATTTTCTCCAGCTTGCCGAGCACATGCATGCACGGCAGCAGCTGGGCCAGGCTGGCGTTGGGCTCGCGTTTTTCCTTGATCGCGGCGATGAATTCGCGGTCCTCGAGCTCGATGCCGTCCATCGACACGTCGACCTTGGAGACGTCGATCTTGTTGTCCTTGCCGTCGCTTAGATCGTCGTAGAACGCCTTGTAGGTGCCATTGTCGCAGATGTAGCGGAAGAACGAGCCGAGCGGCCCGTCGTTGTTGAACGACAGCGACAAGGTGAGCACCGCGCCGGACGGCGTCCGCGCCACGATGCCCATGTCCATGGCGATGTTGAGCTGCGGATGAATCGGCCCCTGCACCGCGTAGCAATCGGAAATGTTCTCGCCGGCCTGATACTGGAACAAATCGACGGTATGCGCGGCGTGATGCCAGAGCAGATGATCGGTCCAGCTGCGCGCATTGCCGGCGGCGTTGATGTTCTTTCTGCGGAAGAAATAGGTCTGCACGTCCATCTGCTGGATTTTCAGCTCGCCGGCGACGATCTTCTTGTGGACGTATTGATGGCTGGGATTGAAGCGCCGCACATGGCCGCCCATGGCGGTGACGCCGGTCTCCTTGGCGATCTTCACCAAGGCTTCGGCGTCCTCGACGCTGTCGGTGACCGGGATTTCCACCAGTACATGCTTGCCGGCGCGCATCACCTGCTCGCCCTGGCGGAAGTGCATCTTGGTCGGCGTGGTCAGGATGACCGCGTCGGCGCGCTTGATGCCTTCGGACAGTTCGCCGGTGAAATGCGGAATGCCGTATTTCTTCGCCACCTGAGCGGTGGAATCCTGGTTGCCGCCGACCAGCGAGGTGATTTCGACATCGGGGATGCGCTTCAACGCATCAAGATGTTTTTGTCCGAACGCGCCCTGCCCCGCTACGCAAATTTTCATCGTTACCTGCTCCTGCGAACCGCTGATTTGGCGCGCGCGGCGGCGCGCTTTATTTTGCCGGCGGGCTTCTTGGCTTTGCCGGGAGCCTTTTTCGTGGCGCGGTGGTGCGGCTCTAGAATGATATGGCCGACAGCGGTGTTCGAGGCCGGCACAGTGTAGAAGCGATAGACCTCGTCGACCTTCTCCGGTAACGCGCCGCGCATCACCAGCCACATCACCATCTCGATGCCTTCGGCGCCGGCTTCGCGCATATATTCGATGTGCGGCATGCGCGTGAGTTTCTTCGGATCCTTGCTGAGATTATCCAAAAACGCCTTGTCGAACTTGCTGTTGATCAGGCCGGCGCGCGGGCCGGAAATCTGATGCGACATGCCGCCGGTGCCGAACACCACGACGCGCAAATCCTCCGGATAGGATTCCACCGCCTTGCGGATGGCGCGGCCGAGCATGAAGCAGCGATGGCCGGTCGGCGGCGGATAGAGCACCACGTTGACCACAACCGGGATCACCGGGCACGGCCACTCCTTCGGCGAGCCGAACAAAAGGTTCATCGGCACGGTGAGGCCGTGGTCGACTTCCATCTTGTTGACCACCGTAATATCGAACTCGTCGAGGATGACCGATTGGGCGATGTGCGCGGCCAATTGCGGATGGCCCTTCACCACCGGCACCGGGCGCGGTCCCCAGCCCTCGTCGGCCGGCGGAAATTCCGCGGCGCAGCCGAGCGCAAACGTCGGCACCATCTCGACCGAAAACGCCGAGGCATGATCGTTATAAATGAGAATGACGACGTCGGGCTTGGCCTGCGCCATCCATTCCTTAGATTTCTCGAAGCCGGAAAAAACCCGCTTCCAATACGGCTCCTCGGTCTGCTTGTTGTCGATCGCCGCGCCGATCGCCGGCACATGCGATGATGAAACGCCTGCGATGATCCTAGCCACGTTTTGACCTCGACTTGCTGCGCGTCTTTACTTTTGCTTTCGCGGGCTTCCTTGCCGATTTTTTGGCCGGCTTTTTCACCGACTTTGCCACCTTGCCCGACTTGCTGCGGTTGCCTTCGACCGAGCGGCCGCCGGCCAGCATCATGTTGGCGTAGTCGTCCTGGCTCGATCCGGTCATCACCGCGGCGAGGTGGCGGAACGAATGGCCGTCGGTGGCGCCAAGCTTGGCGGTGAAATAGATATTGCCGCCAAGCTCGAGCATGCGGTTGTAATCGCGCTTGAGGATGGCGTCGGTCTGCTCCGGCGTCAGGTTGAACTTCTTGAGGTATTCCGCCTCGTTCGCCTTGAAGGCCTTGCGGTTCTCGTCCTTCATCAGCGACATGCAGAACATGTTGATGCCAAACCCCTGGCGCGAGCGGTCCTGGTCGAAGACGAAAGTGCCGGGGATGTCGTCGTAATCGTGCTGTTCGCGGGCCATCGGCGTATCTCCCTATGGCATCACATATATAGCGCAGCAAAGCTTGGCAACGTAAGCGGTTCCCAGTCTCGAACGGTTCTCAACTCCAATAGAGCCGCATCGGATTATCGACCAGCAGCGCCTGCTGCGCCGCCGCGGTGGGCGCGATCTTGGGGATGATGTCGACCAGAAGGCCGTCGTCGGGCGCCTCCTTCGGCATGTTGGGATGCGGCCAGTCGGTGCCCCAGAGCACGCGGTCGGGAAACCGCTCGACGATCGCGCGCGCGAACGGCACTACGTCGTCATAGGGCGGGCCGGCGACAGTAAAACGCTCGGGACAGGTCACCTTGGTGATCCAGGTCGCGTTGGCGTCGAGCGCCTTGAGCCAGTTCTGGAAGCTCTTGCCGTCGACGCCTTCGCGCACGTTCGGGCAGCCCATGTGGTCGAACACCAGCGTGGTCGGCAGCGATTTCAGGAACGGGCCCATCTCGTCGAGATCGGCGTGCTCGAAATAGATCACAATGTGCCAGCCGAGCGGCGCGATGCGCGCCGCGATGCGCTGCATCACGTCCTTCGGCGTCGAATCGACCAGCCGCTTGATGAAGTTGAAGCGGACGCCTTTGACTCCGGCACGGTCGAGATCCTTGAGCTCTTGATCCGTGAAGGCCTCATCGACGAAGGCGACGCCCTTGGCTCGGCCATTTGACGTCACCAGCGCGTCGACCAGCGCGCGATTGTCGGTGTCGTGGCACGTCGCCTGCACGATCACCGCCTTGTCGAAGCCGAGGAAGTCGTGCAGCGCGAACAACTTTTCCTTCGGCGCATCGCAGGGCGTGTACTTGCGCTTGGGCGCGAACGGAAACTTCGCCTCCGGCCCGAACACGTGGTTATGCGCATCGACCGCGCCGGCCGGCGGCTTGTATTTCGGTTTCGACGGACTGGGATGGAACGGGATGTAACCCGGCGACATCGGCACGCGATATTTCTCCTTAACGTTTGTCATGCCCCGCGAAGGCGGGGCACCCAGTATCCACTACCATTGCCGGTGCTTACTGGATCGTCCGCCTTCGCCGACGATGACAGTCTTTAGACTTTCTCCAACGCCAGCGACACGCCCTGGCCGACGCCGACGCACATGGTGGCAAGCGCGCGCTTGCCGCCGCGCTTCTCCAACCCGTGCACCGCCGTCAGCGTCAGCCGCGCGCCCGACATGCCGAGCGGATGGCCGAGCGCGATGGCGCCGCCGTGCGGATTGACGTGCTCGGCATCTTCGGCAACGCCGAGCTGGCGCAACACCGCGATGCCCTGCGAAGCGAAGGCTTCGTTCAGCTCGATCAAATCGAAATCGGTGATCTTCAAACCAAGCCGCTCCATCAGCTTGCGCGTCGACGGCACCGGACCGATGCCCATGATGCGCGGCGGCACCGCGGCCGACGCCATGCCGAGCACGCGGGCGCGGGCTTTCAAGCCATGCGCCTTCACCGCCTCCTCGCTGGCGAGAATGATGGCGGCGGCGCCGTCGTTGATGCCCGAGGCATTGCCGGCGGTGATGGTGCCGGGATTGCGCACGATCGGCTTGAGCTTGGCGAGATTTTCCAGCGTCGTGTCGGAGCGCGGATGCTCGTCCTCGGAAACCACGTTCGGTCCGGACTTGCCGCCCGGCGCCTGCACCGGGACGATCTCCTTGGCGAAATAGCCGGTCGAGATGGCGTGGGCGGCGCGCTGCTGTGAGCGCAGCGCGAACGCATCCTGATCCTTGCGCGACACCTGGAATTCCTCGGCGACGTTCTCGCCGGTCTCGGCCATGGAATCGACGCCGTATTGCGCCTTCATCAGCGGATTGATGAAGCGCCAGCCGAGCGTGGTGTCGTAAACATCGGCCGTGCGCGAGAACGCTTCCGCAGCCTTGCCCATGACGAACGGCGCCCGCGTCATCGATTCGACGCCGCCGGCGATGGCGAACTCCATCTCGCCGGAACGGATCGCGCGCGCCGCATCGCCGACGGCGTTGAGGCCCGACGCGCACAGCCGGTTGATGGTGACGCCGGGGATCGAGTCCGGCAACCCGGCCAACAGCAGCGCCATGCGGGCTACGTTGCGATTGTCCTCGCCGGATTGGTTGGCGCAGCCGAAGAACACTTCGTCGAGCCGCGACCAGTCGGCCTTGTCGTTACGGGCGACCAGCGCCTTGATCGGCACCGCGGCCAGGTCGTCGGTGCGCACCTTGGCCAGCGCGCCGCCGTAGCGGCCGATCGCGGTGCGCGCGGCATCGCAGATAAAGACCTCTCGCATCGGACGCTCCCAAAACCGTTTAGTTCAGGCTATTTACGGGGCGCGGCGGACAGGGTCAAATGGTCCCGCGACCACTGGATTGGCCATGGACAAAGCCGCATCAGCCGCCGAATTCGCCCACCTGCCGCCGACGCTTCGCGCCGAGCGGCAAGGCGCCGTCGCGGTGCTCAAGCTGGCGCGTCCGGAAAAGCGCAATGCGCTCGATGACGCCACCGTGCTCGGCATCGAGGCGTTCTTTTCCGCGATCCCGGACGGGATCGGCGCCGTGGTGCTGGCCGGCGAAGGCGACAATTTCAGCGCCGGGCTCGATCTCGCCGAATTGACCGAGCGCGACGTGACAGCCGGCATCGAGCACTCGCGGTTCTGGCACCGCGTCTTCGAGAGAATAGAGTTCGGCAAGGTGCCGGTGGTCGCCGTACTGCACGGCGCGGTGGTCGGCGGCGGCCTGGAAATTGCGGCGGCGTGCCACGTGCGCGTCGCTGAGCGCTCGGCGTTCTACGCCTTGCCGGAAACCAGCCGCGGCATTTTCGTCGGCGGTGGCGGGTCGGTGCGCCTGCCGCCGCTCATCGGCACCGCGCGCATGATGGACATGATGCTCACCGGCCGCGCGCTCTCCGCCGAGGAAGGCCAGGCGATCGGGCTCACCCATTATCTGGTCGACAACGGCGCCGGATTTGCCAAGGGCCTTGAACTAGCAAACAAGATCGCCGGCAATGCGCCGTTCACCAACTACGCCGTGATGCATATCCTGCCGCGCATCGCCCGTAGCGATCCTGCCACCGGTTTCGCCACCGAGGCGCTCACCGCGGCGATTGCGCAAGGCGACGACGAGGCCAAAGCGCGGATGAAAGCTTTTTTGGAAAAACGCGGTCCCAAAGTCGCGCGCAGCTAGACCCAATGACTGACCCATGACGCTCACTGCGACAAAAACGCATGGGACATCGGCGAAGCCGCCGCTGCGGCAGGTCTTGCTCGGGCCTCCGGACGTCGTGATCGAGCGCCGCGACGACGGCGCCATCCTGATGCGCTCGCCGCATCCGCTGCCGGCATACCCGCAAAAACTCACCGAGCGCCTGGTGCATTGGGCGAAAGCCGCGCCCGAGCGCGTGTTTTTGGCGCAGCGTGACGCATCGGGCGCCTGGCGCACGCTGACCTATGCGGACGCAATGACCAAAGTGCGCGCCATCGCCGCGGCGCTCTTGGCGCGCGGCCTGTCGGCGGAACGCCCGATCGCCATTCTTTCCGGCAACGATATCGAGCACGCGCTCATCGGCCTTGCCGCCATGCATGTCGGCATTCCCTATGCGCCGATCTCAGTGCCTTACTCGCTGCTGTCAAAAGATTTCGGCAAGCTCAAAACCATCATCGAGGTTCTGCAGCCCGGTCTTGTCTTCGCCGCCAATGGAGCCGCTTTCGCGCGCGCCATCGCCGCCGCGGTGCCGCCCGGCATCGAGGTCGTGGTCACGGCGAACCCGCCGAACGATCGGCCGGCGACGCTGTTCGCGACATTATCCGACACGCCGCCGACGCCGGCGGTCGAAATGGCGCATGCCGAGATCCGCCCCGACACCATCGCCAAAATCCTGTTCACCTCCGGCTCGACCGGCCAGCCGAAAGGCGTCATCAACACCCAGCTGATGCTGTGCGCCAACCAAGCGATGATCCGCTGCGGCCTCGCCTTCGTCGGCGACGAGCCGCCGGTGATCGTCGACTGGCTGCCGTGGAACCACACCTTCGGCGGCAATCACAATTTCAACCTCGTGCTGCACAACGGCGGCTCGCTCTATATCGACGACGGCAAGCCGCTGCCGGGCTTGGTCGACGCCACCATACGCAATCTGCGCGACATCGCACCGACGATCTATTTCAACGTCCCGAAAGGATTCGAGATGCTGCTGCCGCATCTTGGCGCCGACCGGGCGTTGCGCGAGACATTCTTCAGCCGCTTGAAAGTCATGTTCTATGCCGGCGCCAGCCTGTCGCAGCACGTCGCCGACGCCATCCAGCGGCTCGCGGTCGAGACCACCGGCGAACGCGTCATGTTCCTGGCGAGTCTCGGCTCGACCGAGACGGCGCCGGCAGCGGTTGCCTGCTGTTGGGAATCCGAGCGCACCGGCAATATCGGCCTGCCGCTGCCCGGCGTGGAGCTCAAGCTCGTGCCGCGCGACGGCAAGCTCGAAGCGCGGCTCAAAGGCGTCAACATCACGCCCGGCTATTGGCGCGCGCCGGAGCTCACCGCGCAAGCGTTCGACGACGAAGGCTTTTACAAGATCGGCGACGCGGTGAAATTCGCCGACCCGGCCGATCCGTCAAAGGGCCTGCTGTTCGACGGCCGCCTCGCCGAAGATTTCAAGCTCGCGACCGGCACCTGGGTCAGCGTCGGGCCGCTGCGCTCAGCCTTCATCGCGCATTTTGCGCCGCTGGTGCGCGATGTCGTGCTGGCCGGCGCCGACCGCGACGACATCACCGCGCTAGTGTTTCCCGATGCCGACGCCTGCCGCAGGCTCGCACCCGATCTCGCACCCGATGCTGCGGTCGCCGTTTTGCTGGCGGACCAGCGCGTGCGCGCCGAATTCGCGCGCCTCCTCGACTCCTTGCTGCAGGCGAGCAGCGGCACGTCGAGCCGGATCTGCCGCGCCGTCCTGCTCGCCGAATTGCCGTCGCTCGATATCGGCGAGATGACCGACAAGGGTTCCATCAACCAGCGCGCGGTACTTGCAAATCGCGCCGCGCTGGTCGAAGACCTCTACGCCGACCCGCCGCCGCCCCACGTCATCACCACCGACCGCTAGCCAAAAAGAGCGAACGAGCCGACCATGGACATCAAAGGACATGCCGCGATTGTGACCGGGGGAGCCTCGGGGCTCGGCGCCGCGACCGCGCGCATGCTGGCCGAAGCCGGCGCCAAGGTGGCGATTTTCGACGTCAACCAGAAAGCCGCCGCCGAGGTGGCGATCGACATCAACGGCATCGCGATCACCTGCGACGTCACAAGCGCCGTCGCAACGGAAGCCGCCTTCGCCAAGTCCGCCGCCGACCACGGCACGCCGCGCATCCTGATCAACTGCGCCGGCATCGGCCCGGCCAAGCGCATCGTCGGCCGCGACGGGCCGATGCCGCTCGCCGATTTCGAGCGCGTCATCGCCATCAATTTGATCGGCACGTTCAACGCGCTCCGGCTCGCCGGCGCCGCCATGCAAAATCTCGAGCCGCTCCAGGACGGCGAGCGCGGCATCATCGTCTGTACCGCGTCGGTCGCCGCATATGAGGGCCAGATCGGCCAGGCTGCGTACGCGGCGTCGAAAGGCGGTGTCGTGGCGCTGGTCATGCCGGCGGCGCGCGAATTCGCCCAGTTCGGCATCCGCGTCAACGCCATCGCGCCGGGGATTTTCTCGACGCCGATGCTGCATTCGCTGCCGGAAGCCGCGCAGCAAAGTCTCGCCGCCTCGGTGCCGTTCCCAAAACTGCTCGGCCAGCCGCCGCAATACGCCGCCCTGGTCCGCCACATGATCGAGAACCGCTATCTCAACGGCGAAGTCATCCGCCTCGACGGCGCGCTGCGCATGGCGCCGCGCTGATCTCGCTGCGATGTTCAGCAACACCCGCACCACGCGCGTCGAATGGGGCGACTGCGACCCAGCCGGCATTATTTTCTACGTGCGCTATTTCGACTTTTTCGACGTCTCGACCACAATGCTGCTCGAACGCGCGCTCGGCATGAAGAAGATCGAGTATTTGAAGGCCTACGACTTCTTCGGCCATCCGCTGGCGGAGACGCGGGCAAAGTTCCGGCTGCCGACCCGGTTTGGCGACGAAGTTTCGATCGAAACCAAGCTCGTTGCGATCGGTCGGTCGAGCTTCAGGCTGGAGCATCGCCTGATCCATGCGGGGGCGCTGGCCGTCGAGGGCACCGAGACGCGGGTCTGGGTGGTCCGCGATCCCGCCGACCCGAAGCGCATAAAGTCGCACCCGATTCCGGCAGATGTCGTTGCCAAGCTCACGCAGGCATCAGTTCCGTCATCCTAAGGTGCGAGCGCAGCGAGCCTCGAAGGATGCACGGCCAAGGCGCCCGGGCCGCCGCCCTTCGAGGGCCGCTTCGCGGCCACCTCAGGGTGACGGATCACAAACACGGTGCTAGAAGCCTTGCGGCCAATAGGGAGAAACGACCCATGCGCGTCGACGCGTACACGCACTTTTTTCCGAAAAAATTCTTCGACAAGCTCAATGAAGTCGCCGGCGACTACAAGGACATGGGCAAGCGCATCCGCTCGCTGCCGGCTTTGTTCGATATCGACGTGCGCAAGAAGATCGTCGACGGCCACAAGGACTATCAGCAGATCTTGTCCTATCCGCAGCCGCCGATCGAGCGCTTCGCCAAGACGCCGAAGGACATCGACGAGTTCTGCAAGATCATCAACGACGGCTTCGTCGAATTGTGCGCCAAGGAGATGGACCGCTTCCCCGGCTGGGTAGCGCAGGTCTCGCTGGCGGCGCCAGACGCCGGTGTCGCCGAGGCCGAACGTGCGCTCAAGAACGGCGCGCTCGGCGTGCAGATCTACACCAACGTCGCCGGCAAGCCACTCGACCGGCCGGAATATGCGCCGTTCTGGAAGAAGATGAACGAGCTCGGCGCGCCGATCTGGCTGCATCCGGCGCGCGGCGCCGAGACGCCGGATTATCCTTCGGTCGAGGACAAGTCGCTGTACGAGATCTGGTGGACCATCGGCTGGTCCTACGAGACCGCCTGCGCCATGCTGCGGCTGGTGTATTCCAAGATCATGGACACCCATCCGAATCTCAAAATCATCACCCACCATTTCGCCGGCATCGTGCCGATGCTGGAAGGCCGGCTTGGCCCGGGCAACGACGTGATGGGCAATCGTACCTCCGATCATGATTACGTCGGCTTGCGCAAGAGCCTGAAGAAGCGGCCGCTCGATTATTTCAAGAACGACTTCTGGGCCGACACTGCCGCGTTTACCGCCGAGCCGGCGACCAAATGCGGCATGGAGTTCTTCCCCATCGACAAGATCGTATTCGCCTCCGACTGCCCGTTCGATCCGGAGGGCGGCACCATGTATGTGCGCGAGACGCTGCGCATTCTCGACAAGCTGAAGATGGACAAGGCGACCAGCGACAAGGTTTTTTACAAGAACCTCGAGGCGGTCACGGGGAAGACGCTGGTGAAGTAGTCTTTATCCTCCCCCTGAAAGGGGGAGGAGCGAGCCAACGGGTCCGGCCCGAAGTGGCCGGCCCGATGACAGGCTCCGCGAGCAGGTGGGGGTCCGCGGCGGCGACGCTTGCGCAGGCATTTCGGCCGCGGACCCCCACCCTGCCCTCCCCCTTTCAGGGGGAGGGAATATTGCACAGCGTAAGCGTTACGCGTCGTACTCAGCCGACACGTCCTTGCCGGTATAGTCCTTTAGGAACATCGTCGCGATGATCGAGATGATCGCGGTGATGAGAATGTAGATCGCGATCGGCGTCCCCGATTTATACGTGGCGAACAGCGCGGTCGCGATCAGCGGCGCCGGGCCGCCGGCGGTGATCGAAGCGAGCTGATAGCCGATCGAGGCGCCGCTGTAGCGAAGCCGCGGCGTAAAACTTTCCGCGATCAGCGCCGCCTGGGGGCCGTACTGCATGTCGTGCGGGATCAGCGACAACACCATGGCGATGAAGATCAGCATCGACGAGCCGGTGTCGATCAAGCCGAAATAAACAAAGCCGAACACGCCCATGGTGGCAGCGCCGATGATGTACATCCGTTTGCGCCCAATCACGTCGGACAGCCAGCCGCTGAACGGAATGGTGAACGCCGACAGACAAGTCGCCGCCAGCACGCCGGCCAGCAAGAGATCGCGCGACGCATGCAGCACAGTGGTGCCGTAGGCGAAGATAAAGGCGGTGAAGATGTAGAATGGGCCCTGCTCGGAAGTGCGGGCCAGCGCGGTGAGGATGATGGTGCCCCACTGCTTGCGGCACACCTCCACGATCGGCACCCGCTCGATCTTGCGCTCGGCGACCAGATTGCGGAACACCGGCGTTTCCATGATGCGCAGCCGGATCCACAGGCCGATGCCGACCAGCACGATCGAGAGCGCGAACGGGATGCGCCAGCCCCAGGCGAAGAACGCATCGCCCGACATCTGGCTGAACACCAGCACCGCGAGGTTGGCAAGAAACAACCCGGCTGGGCCGCCGAACTGCGGCCACGACGACAGGAAGCCGCGCTCGCCGTTATGGCGGGCCCATTCCATCGACAGCAGCACCGAGCCGCCCCATTCGCCACCGACGCCGATGCCTTGAATGAGCCGCAGCACGGTCAACAGCACCGCGCCCCAGATGCCGATCATCGCGTAGCCCGGAAGGAACGCGACCAGGAAGGTCGAGACGCCCATCAGGATGAGCGTGACGATCAGCGTCGACTTGCGGCCGATGCGGTCGCCGTAGTGCCCAAAAATAAACGCGCCGATCGGGCGCGCGATAAAGCCGACGAAATAGATGCCGAAGGCGCTGAGCGTCGCCGTGAGCGGGTCCTCGTTCGGGAAGAACAGCTTGCCGAAGACGAGGCCGGCCATGGTGCTGTAGAGGAGAAAATCGTACCACTCGATGGTGGTGCCTACCGTCGCCGCGACGACGGCGCGACGGAGCTCGCGAGCATGCTGGTCTGGTGTGAGCGCATAGTTGACGTCAGTCACCGCTGCCATTGTCGTTCCCTCCCTGGATGTATTTGCTAGATTGGCATTCCCCTTTTCAATTCGCCGCGTCATGCGCGCGGCTTGCTTGCAGACATAATCATTCCACTATCGGTTGCCGTTGCCAAGGTGAAAGCCGCGATCAATCGATTAAAAATACTGATCGGGTAGCGGCCTTGAATTGTCATGCTCCGCGAAGGCGGAGCATCCAGTAAACGCCGTCGGCGGGTGGATACTGGATCATCCGCCTGCGCGGATGATGACAGGTCGGTGCTTTCACCCCCTGCGCTTTACCCGGCGCGCCAGATAATCGAAATTGATCTTGAACTGCTCGGGCTGGCCGATTTCGTTCTTGAATTTGGCGATATCGTCGGGTGGGAACTCCGGCGCCGGCGTGCCGGCGGCATCGACTAAGAGCTGAATCTGCGCGGCGTTTTCCAGCATGATCGACGAGACCACGGCCTCCTCGATGGTTTTCCCCGTCACCACGGGCCCATGGTTCTTGAGCAGGACCGCGCGACGGCTGCCGAGGGCCTTGGCGACGCCGGCGCCCAAAGCGTGGCTGCGGATCAGCGTGATCGTCTCGGTGAAAACGCCGATTTCGCCGGAGAACATCGCGCCGGGCTGGCTATAGGCCTTCATTGCATGGCCGGTTGAGGAGAACGCCACCGAATAGGTGGGATGGGTGTGGATAACGCAGTTGACGTCGGCGCGCGCCTTGAAGATTTCGGAATGAATATAGACCTCGCTGTGGCGGCGTGCGGAGCCCGCGACGACGTTGCCTTCGAGATCGATGGTGAGGATGTTCTTCATGGTGATCTCGTCGAGACCCAGACTATGCGCCTTCATGAAGAACAGTTTTGGATTTCCCGGCACGCGCACCGAAATGTGGCCGCGGGTGAAATCGTCCTGACCCTCGGCGACCAGCACTTTGCCGGCTATGATAAGTTGTTGCTTGATGGCGGTATGGGTTTCTTTCTTCATCGACCTGCCCTGCTGTTTCGCGATAGATGATCGGCGCAATACTTAGGCTAAACGAGTACGGCATGGCCATAGCCGAAACCCATCGAGCGGAAGGGGACGTGCCCGAAGCGGCGGCGCGGCCCATCACGCCGATGATGGAGCAATATATCGAGATCAAGGCGGCTAATCCGGATTGTCTGTTGTTCTACCGGATGGGCGATTTCTACGAATTATTCTTCGACGATGCCGAAATTGCGTCCCGCGACCTCGGCATCGTATTGACCAAGCGCGGCAAGCATCTCGGTCGCGACATTCCGATGTGCGGCGTGCCGATCGAGCGCGCCGACGAATATTTGCACCGCCTGATCGCGCAGGGCCACCGAGTCGCGGTCTGCGAGCAGCTCGAAGATCCGGCGGAGGCGCGCAAACGCGGCGCCAAAAGCGTGGTGCGCCGCGACGTGGTGCGGCTGGTGACGTCCGGCACGCTCACCGAAGACTCGCTGCTCGATGCCAAGCGCAATAATTTTTTGCTGGCGATCGCGCGCTCCCGAACCTCTTCCACCGAAGACCGTTTCGCGCTGGCCTGGATCGACATCTCGACCAGCGAGTTCAATGTCGCCGAATGCGACCGCGGCGGGCTTGCCGCCGCCATCGCCCGCATCGAGCCGGGCGAGATCATCGTCGCTGACGCAGTTTTTTCGGACGCCGAGCTGGCACCCTATCTGCGCTTGCTGCCGGCGGTGACGCCGCTGACCCGCGACGTGTTCGACGGCGCCACCGCCGAGCGGCGGCTCGCTTCGTTCTTCGGCGTGGCGACGACGGCGTCGTTTGGCGCCTTCTCGCGGATCGAGCTGACCGCCGCGGCTGCCGCGGTGACTTACGTCGAGCGCACTCAGATCGGCAAGCATCCGCCGCTGTCGCCGCCGGTGCGCGAGGCCGCCGGCGCGACGCTTGCCATCGACCAGGCGACGCGCGCCAATCTGGAACTGATTCGCACCTTGGGCGGCGAGCGGCGCGGCTCGCTGTTGGGGACAATCGACCGCACGGTGACTGCGGCCGGTTCGCGCTTGCTGGCGCAGCGCCTGGCCGCGCCGCTGACCGACCCGAAAGAAATCGCGCACCGGCTCGATGCGGTCTCGGCTTTCGTCGATGACGGCGCCATGCGCGGCGACATACGCGGCACGCTCAAAACCGTGCCCGATCTGGCGCGCGCCTTGGCGCGCATCGTGATCGGCCGCGGCGGGCCGCGCGATCTCGCCGCGATCCGTGACGGGATTTTCGCCGCGGTGGAATTTTCGACGCGGCTGTCGGCGCTGGCCGGCGTGCCACGCGACATCGCCGAAGCCATCGCGGCGCTGCGCCGGCCCGATGCCGCCATCGCCATCGAACTGGCGCAGGCGCTGGCCGACGAGTTGCCGGCGTTCCGCCGCGACGGCGGTTTTGTCCGCAGCGGATACCAGGCGGCGCTCGACGAAGCGCGCGCGTTGCGCGACGAATCGCGCCGCGTCATCGCCGCGCTGCAGGTGCGCTATGCCGAAACCACCGGCGTGAAAACGCTGAAGATCCGGCACAACAATGTGCTCGGCTATTTCGTCGACGTCACCGCGCAACACGGCGAGAAGCTTCTCACGGCGCCGCTGAACGGAACCTTCATCCATCGCCAGACCCTTGCCGGGCAGGTGCGCTTCACCACCACGGAACTCGGCGAGCTCGAAGCCAAGATCGCCAATGCCGCCGATCGCGCGCTAGCGCTGGAGCTGGAGATTTTCGATGCGTTGGCCGCGCGCGTCACCGCGGCCAGCGCATCGATCAAGCAGGCGGCGGAAGCGCTCGCCACCGTCGATGTTATGACCGCGCTGGCGGCGCTGGCGGTGGAGCGCAACTATGTGCGCCCTGTCGTCGATGGCGGACTTACGTTCTCGATCGACGGCGGCCGTCACCCAGTTGTCGAACAGGCGCTTGGCACCGACGGTGGTCCGTTCGTCGCCAACGATTGCGATTTGTCACCGCCGGCCGACGCCGCAGCGGGACGGATTTGGCTCGTCACCGGCCCGAACATGGCCGGCAAATCGACTTTCCTACGCCAGAACGCGCTGATCGCAGTCCTCGCCCAGATGGGCAGCTTCGTGCCGGCGCGCGCCGCCCATATCGGCGTCGTCGACCGGCTGTTCTCCCGCGTCGGCGCCGCCGACGATCTGGCCCGCGGCCATTCGACCTTCATGGTCGAGATGGTCGAGACCGCGGCGATCCTCAACCAGGCCGGCGAGCGCGCGCTGGTGATCCTCGACGAAATCGGCCGCGGCACCGCGACATTCGATGGCCTCTCCATCGCCTGGGCGACCATCGAGCACCTGCACGAGAGCAATCGCTGCCGCACGCTGTTTGCCACGCATTTCCACGAGATGACCGCGCTCGCCGCCAAGCTCAAGCGGCTGCACAACGCCACCATGCGGGTGAAGGAATGGCACGGCGACGTGGTGTTCCTGCACGAAGTCGTGCCCGGCGCCGCCGACCGCTCCTACGGCATCCAGGTGGCGAAGCTCGCCGGACTTCCGCCTTCTGTCATCGAGCGCGCCAAGCTGGTGCTGGCGCAGATCGAAGCCGAGGATCGCACGTCTCCCGCGCGCAAGCTGATCGACGACCTGCCGCTGTTCGCCGCGGCGCGGCCGGCACCCACGGCGCCGCAACGCGACGAGGCGCTCAGCGCTCTCGTCGAAGCGCTTGCCGCGCTGCATCCCGACGAAATGTCGCCGCGCGAGGCGCTGGAAGCGCTTTACGCGCTCAAGGCGCAGCTCGCCAAGACGAAAAAAGATTGACGCTCAGGCCGGGCGCGTGCGCGCCCGCATCAGCCACAGCGCAAAGCTCCATCCCATGCAGACGCCGAGCGCCAGTAGCAAAGCCGGCCACACGCCGACCGGCGCGACCAGATAATGCAGCGCCAGAAATCCGAGCCACAGCCCGACCAAAGCGATTTGCGAATGCGCAAACATGCTGGCCGTCGCCTTGCCGCCGACGCGGGGATGCAGGATGACGACCGAGCTCGCCATCACGATCGGGAATACCGCGAACACGCCGGAGACGAATGAACCGATGCTGTGGCTCGCCGTGGTCACGATGGCGACCACGATGGCGGCGGTGATCGCGCGGAGCGGAATATCATAGGCGGTGCGCATGAATTTCGGCGTCGGGCCCGAGGTGCGGTAACGCCAGCTCAGCGGCACGGTGGCGCCGAACACCAGGACATTGAGCAGGAATGCGGTGAGCGGCGTCCAGTCAAAAAGGCGCAAGGCCGCCGCGCCGACGAACCAGATCGCCACGGCAATGCCGAGGCTGAGAATGAGACCATGGCGCTGCGCCAGCACCGTATAGCTGAGCGCGAAGATCGAGACGGTGGCGACCGCCGCGGCGCTGCCGACCGCGCTCGCCGCGATGAAGTCCGGCGGATGCTCGAAGGCGAGGATGATATAGGCGGCGCCGGCGGCGGTCGGCAGCGCCGCGATCAGCGCGCCGATGAACGGGCCGGAGCGCTCGACGGTAATCGAGACGATGACGACGATGAACGCCGTCAGCGCCATCTTCAGCGCCAGCTCGTACAAAAAAATGAGGTCGAGAGACATGAATGCACCAAGGTGAGATACGCCGCTGCCTGAACAAGGAGCGGCCGGGGCCAGTAAACGGAACGAAAGCGACTAGCTTTTCCGTTTCAGGCTTACCTCGACCGGAGGTCCATTTTTCAGCGTCTGATAGACGACGCAATAACGCTCGGTGAGTTTGAGAAGCTGATCGAGCTTGTCCTGCGCGACGTCCGTGTCGACGTCGAAGGACAAGCGGATTTGCGCGAAGCCGACCGGCGCCTCCTTGGCTACGCCAAGCGTGCCGCGGAAATCGAGGTCGCCTTCGGCGGATACCGTGCCGGATTTCAGCGGAATATCGATCGCGGTGGCGACCGCTTTGAGCGTGACGCCGGCGCAGGCCACCAAGGCTTCGAGCAGCATGTCGCCGGAGCACAATTCCATCCCCGAGCCGCCGGTGGCCGGATGCAGGCCGGCGACCGCCAACGCCCGGCCGGTCTCGACCTTGCAAGCGATGTTGGCGTCGTCGATGGCGCCTTTGGCTTTGAGCGTGATCAAGCCGGCCTTCGGATCGGCCTTATAGCGTTCCTTGATCGGCGCCTGCATCGCGCGCAGCCCGGCGGCGTCCATGGGAGGTCCTTTCCGTGAACTATCGCCGGGGAATATAGAGACGACGGACGACGGACGACAGAGGATGGATCGTTCAATCCTCTAATCTGTCGTCCGTCGTCTGTCCTCCGTCGTCCGTCACCACCACAACGCCGCGCCGGCTGTCGCCTTCGGCTCGGCTTCGGCGGCCCCTGCGGCGCGGTTCAACGAGCGATCGAGCGCCACCAGCACGCGGCGCTTGACGAAATCGAAGGCGGCGGATTGGCGGTCGCGCGGCCGCGGCAGGTCGACGTTGATCTCGTCGAAGATGCGGCCGGGGCGCGGGCACAGCACCACGACCCGGTCGGCAAGCACGATGGATTCGTCGACGTCGTGGGTCACCAGGATCAATGTCGGCTTGGCGTCGGCCCACAGATCGAGCAGGTGGTCCTGCAGATCGGCGCGGGTAAACGCATCGAGCGCCGAGAACGGCTCGTCGAGCAGCAGCACTTCCGGCCGCGGCACCAGCGCCCGCGCAATCGCAACCCGCTGCGCCTGGCCGCCGGACAGTTCGCGCGGCCACATCGCCGCTTTGTCGGTGAGCCCCACCCGCTTGAGCGCGGTGGCGACGCGTGCCGCCCGTTCCGCCCGCGGCCGGTCGCCGAGGCCGAAGCCGACATTGTCGGCGACTTTGAGCCAAGGCAGCAGTCGCGGCTCCTGGAAAATAATGCCGATCTTCTCGTGCGGCGCGGTGATGCGCTCGCCGTCGAGCACGACCGCGCCTTCGCTCGGCGGATCGAGCCCGCCGATGGCGCGCAGCAAGGTCGATTTGCCGGAGCCCGAGCCGCCGATCACGGCGACGATCTCGCCGAGGTCGACGTCGAGCGTTACGCCGCCGAGCGCGTGCACGCCGTTGGGATAAGTTTTTCCGACGCGATCGAGGGCGAGCATCGCCTATGATCTCCAATCTGCGTAATCGACCGTCAACACCTTGTCCTGCCAGCCGATACGCACCGCGCATTGTTGACCGGAGGACGTCTCCGTCTGATTTCGAAGCGCGAAAAAGTGAGGTTGCGCATAAAAACCGTGTCGTGTCTGACCCGGCCGCGCTTCCAGAACGTGGCCCGGCGCAAGCTCGAGACGCAGCCAGAATACGATTCCGTTCACGCGGCCGCCATTGCTGGTGAGAATGCGTTCGGATACGCCGCTCGTCGCCGGCATATCGTAAGGCAGTGTGGCACTCACCATCGTCCCGGCGATGGAGCGAGTGACAAGGTCCGGATCGGTGGCTTCTATTTTGGTGAGCATGGGCGAAAGAGATTGCAGCGGAGCGAGGTCTAATCCCGCAACATTGCGGGGTATCACCCGGTCCCATCGGCCAAATTCGACCAGGGCAGCCTCGAGCGAGACGCGAGAGAGCACGACAATGACGTTCGGGCCGAGAAGACGACTGACCGATCGGATCGTCCCAAACGGATCGAAATCGAACAGCCGGTTGGCAAACAGATCGAGCAAAAGCAAATCGGCGGGCCTCGGGATGTCGTGCGGCACACGTAATTCCGCGCCGGCCTTGACAACGATGCTTATCCGCTCGCCGAGGCCGTTGCGGCGGACCGTCGCCTCGGCGATTGCGGCCAGAATTGCATCTTTCTCGCAAGCTACGACGTAAGCTCCGGCTCGGGCGGCCAACATGGCGAGGATGCCGCTGCCCGTGCCGATCTCGAGCGCAAGCATTCCCGGTTTTGTTACTTCGGCGAGTGACGCTTGCCAGGCCGCTATACGTTGCGCGTCGGTGGAAATGTGAACGTGATAGCCAGGGGTCGCGGCGCGCAATGCTCGCCGCACCGTGTAGTTATCTGCGTCGCCTCCAGCTTCCTGTTCTTGACGCCATGCCCGAAGCGCAATGTTTGCCGCAGATTTACGCTCACGCCGTGCGGCCAACATAAGCGCCAGTTTTGCGAGACGGTCGGTTTGCTGTGAAACTGGCAATTTGTCGATTTCGTCGATGAAGACTTGCCACCAAGGCGCTGAGCGTTCGGCGTGCTGCATGAGATCCCGAAAGCTAGTCCTGCCGCACCACATCTTCCCAGCGCAAAAACGGCGCGGCGGCGAGCACGATCAGCCAATCGGTCGCCTTGCCGACGATGGCAAAGGCGACGATGGCGGCGACGATCTCCGCCGGCTTGCCGAGCTGCTGGCCATCGATCAGCAGATAGCCGAGGCCTTCGGACGCGCCCATCAACTCGGCGGCGATGACGAACATCCAGCCGAGCCCAAGGCCCGAGCGCAGCGAGATCACATAGGCCGGCAGCACCGCCGGCAGCAAAATGCGGCGCACCATCTCGACATCGCTCAAGCGGAAGGCGCGGCCGACTTCGACCAGCTTGCGATCGACCGATTGGATCGCGCCCATCAGGCCGAGATAGACCGGAAAGAACACGCCGACCGCGATCAGCGTCACTTTCGACGCTTCGAAAATCCCCAGCCAGAGAATGAACAGCGGCACCCAGGCGATCGACGGGATGGCACGCAGGCCCTGAATGCTCGGATCGATCAGACGGCGCACCAGCGGCGAATAGCCGGCGGCGGCGCCGATCACCGTGGCGGCGGCGACGCCGATGCCAAAGCCGGCGGCGACCCGCCCCAGCGTCACCAGCGTATGGCGTTGCAACTCACCGGTGCGCGCCAGATCGACGAAAGTCGCGAAGATCACCGAGGGCGGCGGCGCCAGCCGGCCGGAGGCCCAACCCATCCGCACGATGAATTCCCACGCCACCGCAAGTACGACAGGCAGCGCCAGGCCGAGCGCCGGCCACATCAAACGCCGCGACCAGGGTCGCGCACTCGCCCGCTCCACCGGGGCGGCTTCACTTGGTGTGCCTTCGCTCCCAGTGTTTTGGGCGGCAACGGTCATCGTCACAGGAGACATGCTGCCCGCCGCAAAATCAATGTGGTGGCCGGCCGCCCCCTCGACTAAGCGCCGACGTAGCGGTCGTCGACCAGATCGTTGAGGGTCTGCTTCACGTCGACATTGGCCGGGATCACGCCCGCCTGCTGCAAGGCGAGGCCGGCTTGCAGGATGGAGTCGCGCTGCTCCGGACCGACGCGGTTGAATGTGAGCTCGGTGCGTTCCTTGAGCTGGATGTCGACCACCGCGCCGGGCAGCTTGGTCACGTCCATGAAGACGCGCTTTTCGTCATCGTAGTTGGCCAGGCAATATTTGCGCGCCTGTTCGTAAACCGCGAGCACGCGCTTGGTCAGGTCGGGATAGTTTTTCAGGAACTCCTCGCTCGAATTGAGGATGCCCCAGGTGTTGGCCGCCTTGTTGCGATAGAACAGCCGGGCGCCGTCCTCGACCTGCGCCGCCGCCATCATCGGATCGAGGCCGGCCCAGGCATCGACGTCGCCGCGGATCAGCGCGATCTTGCCGTCGGGATGCTGCAGCAGCACCGGCTGGATGTCCTTTTCGCTCATGCCGACCGAAAGCAGCGCCCGCACCAGGAAGATGTGCGGATCGGTGCCGCGGGTCACCGCGACGCGCTTGCCCCTCAAATCCTCGATCTTGTTGATCGGCGTGTCCTTGCGCGTCACCAGCGCGGTCCACTCCGGGCGCGAGAAAACGTAGATCGACTTGATCGGATTGCCGTTGATCCGCCCCAGCAGCGCCGCCGAGCCGGCGGTCGAACCGAAATCGATCGAGCCGGCGTTGAGGAATTCCAGCGCCTTGTTGGAGCCGAGCGTCTGCACCCAGCGAATGCCAATGCCGTCCTTCTCGAATTCTTTTTCGAGCAGGCCCTTGTCCTTGAGCACCATGGAGACCGGATTGTAGGTCGCCCAATCGATGCGAATTTCCGTGGGCTTGCCGGCGGCGCGCGCGAGGCCGGCCGGCATCAGTGTTGCGGCGGCGGCAGAGGCAAGCAAGTGACGGCGTGAAAGCATGACGTCCTCCGGTTCGGATCGCGTCAACGCTGTCACACGCGACACGATCACAGTTGGAGGCGGGATTTTGACGGCCCGCCATCTTAAGCGAGGCGACGGGGCAGGCCCCGCGCTTTAGCTGCACTTGTTAAGCGCCCGCAAGCTGCTCGCTCAAATCGGCGCTGTTTTATTTCTCTAGGATACCAATTATGAGCCGTCAATTAGAAATAAATACTACCATATGAGCATGATACAGTATTTTCATCCTCCCGCCCATAGGCCAAGCGGCGCGCTGATTTCCGCAAGCACCGCGGCGCACGATGACAGCGCACCACACCTCCGCTATGCCGATACGATGATGCTGGACACGCAACGATCGCCGCGCACCGAGGTCGAGCTCATCGACAGCGCGGCCATCGTCGCCGATCTCAAGGCGCTGGCCAAAACCCATGCCGGCCGCGAGCGCGAATTGCGCACCGCGGTGGCGCTGCGGTTGAAATCGGCGCTGACGCAGGCGCGCTCACGCGCCGAGCAATTGTTGCTCAAGGACCGCCACGGCCGCCGCTGCGCCGAGCGGCTGTGTCGGTTGCAGGACGAGATCATCCGTATCCTGTTCGAGTTCATCGGCAGCGAGATCTATCCGACGCAGGTGCCGTCGGAAGCCGAACACATGGCGGTGGTCGCCACCGGCGGTTATGGCCGTGGGCTATTGGCGCCGGGCTCCGACATCGATCTGCTTTTCCTGCTGCCGTACAAGCAGACCGCCTGGGGCGAATCCGTCGCCGAGGCGCTGCTCTATTGCCTGTGGGACATGGGGCTCAAAGTCGGCCATGCGACGCGGTCGGTGAGCGAATGTATCCGCCAGGCCAAGGCCGACATGACCATCCGCACCACGCTGCTCGAAGCGCGGCATCTACTCGGCGATGCAAAACTCTACGAGGAACTGACCACGCGCTTCGACAAGGAAGTGGTACAGGGCACAGCGCCAGAATTCGTCGCCGCCAAGCTCGCCGAGCGCGAGGAGCGCCATCGCCGCGCCGGGCAGTCGCGCTATCTGGTCGAGCCCAACGTCAAGGACGGCAAGGGTGGCCTGCGCGACCTGCACACTTTGTTCTGGATCGCCAAATACGTCTACCGCGTGCGCGAGCCCGAGGAATTGATCAAGCGCGGCGTCTTCGACCGTGACGAATACGTGATGTTCCGCCGCTGCGAAGATTTCCTGTGGTCGGTCCGCTGCAACATGCATTTTCTCGCCGGCCGCGCCGAGGAGCGGCTGTCGTTCGACATCCAGCGCGATATCGCGGTGCGGCTCGGCTACACCGAGCATCCCGGCTTGCGCGACGTCGAGCGCTTCATGAAGCACTACTTCCTCACCGCCAAGCACGTCGGCGATCTCACCGCGATCCTGTGCGCCGGCCTCGAGGAACGCCAGGCGATGCCGGCGCCGGTCTTGAGCCGCATCATCGCGCGGCTGCGCCCGGCGCGCAGCCCGCAACGGCTGACCGAAACCGACGATTTCGTCATCGACAACAACCGCATCAACATCGCCGGGCCAAAGGTCTTCGCCCGCGACCCGGTCAACCTGATCCGCCTGTTCTACCTGGCGCAAAAGCACAATCTGGCCATCCATCCCGAAGCCATGCGCCGCGCCACCCATTCGCTGAAGCTGATCGACAAGGATTTGCGCGAGAATAAGGAAGCCAACCGGCTGTTTCTCGAAATCCTCACTTCGAAGAACGACGCCGAGACCGTGCTGCGGCGCATGAACGAGGCCGGCGTGCTCGGCGAATTCGTCCGCGCCTTCGGCCGCATCGTGGCGATGATGCAGTTCAACATGTATCACCACTATACGGTGGACGAGCATCTGTTGCGCTGCATCGGCGTGCTCAACGAGATCGAGCGTGGCGAGAACCGCGAATTCACGCTGGCCAACGATTTGGTTCGCACGATCCAGCCGGAGCACCGCACCGTGCTCTATGTCGCGCTGTTCCTGCACGACATCGCCAAAGGGCGGGTCGAGGATCACTCGATCGGCGGCGCCCGCATCGCGCGCCGGCTTTGTCCGAGATTGGGTATGTCGGCAGCCGACACCGAGCTGGTCGCCTGGCTGGTCGAGGTGCATCTGGTGATGTCGACGGTGGCGCAGTCGCGCGATTTGTCCGACCGCAAGACAATAGAGAATTTCGCCGCCGTGGCGCAGTCATTGGAGCGCCTGAAACTGCTCACC
>JBEKKM010000070.1:0-25520 GCA_050010715.1 Xanthobacteraceae bacterium
CAGTCCAGGCGCGGTTCCACGATTTCTCGCACATTTTGAGCGCGGTTACAGCGGCCTCGGAAAAACAGATTCAATCCTAGCGGCGGCATCCGCGCATCATCGCCTGCTCTGGATTCACCCGTTCCTCGACGGCAACGGGCGGGTAACGCGCCTCATGTCGCATTCCATGTTGCTTGATACTCTTGATAGTGGCGGCATCTGGTCGGTAGCACGGGGCCTTGCCCGGAATATTGCGACGTACAAAGGTCACCTCGCCGCATGCGATCTTCCCCGCCGCAACGATCTGGATGGACGCGGCAACTTGAGCGAAGAGGAGCTTGCCTCATTCACACGCTTCTTTCTGCAAACCTGCATCGATCAAGTGAGCTTCATGGAAGGTCTCGTGCAGCCTGACCGGCTGCGCACGCGCATCCTGTTGTGGGCAGAGGAAGAAGCGCGCGTAAACGCGCTGCCGCCGCAGGCCGGGAGCGTCCTCGAAGCGGTGCTCTATCGTGGGGCACTACCACGCGGCGAAGTAGGGAATCTTCTAGGACTCACTGGCCGCCATGCCCGACGCATCGTATCGGCGCTGATCGAGCGGGGCGTTCTCGCATCAAAAGGTCCACGCGACCCACTCCATCTCGCGTTCCCCGCAATTCTCGCCTCCCGCTGGATGCCAGGGCTGTTCCCGGAACGAACCGAATAGGCGGGGCGCGTGTGCCCCCAACTACGCCAGAGCATCGACCACTCGGGCCCGAACCTGATAGAGGTACAGGCTATCTTATTGGGACGCCGCCATCGTCGCCGCCGCCCGTGCGCTCGGGTGCCAGGAATTGTATTCCGAAGACATGAGCCATGGCCGGGAGGTTGAGGGCGTTACGATCATTAATCCGTTCCGATAAACGGTAGGTCGTGCTGATGGATAGAATCGCTTGCTTGGACATCCGTGAAATCCAAATTCATCGTTCTCCCCGGGCCAACTCCTCAGGCTTCGCTTGTCAAAGCGTTGGCGGAAACTAGCGCGAAAATCGAACCATATTGTAATTCTGGGGATCCGACCTGCAAGCCGCTCGTCGCATCTGCGGCATCGAGTGGGCTTCTCGGCACTAGTCGAGTAACGGACGCGTGCCAAGCCACAGGACGCGGGCGATTACCCTCGGATTAATCTTAGTCTTAGCCCACCACGCGGCTTCATCGCCGCAGCGGTGAACCTCGCGATGGTGCCCCCGACATAGCGGCACCGTGAACTCATCACTGACCTTGCGCCCGAGAGCGGAAGGTTGCGCAAAGCGCAAATGGTGAGCGTCTGAGGGGCTTCTCCCACAGACGAGACAGGGTTGCTGGGCAACGTACCTGACGTGATCGCGGTCCCGGATGCGGCGCGGCTCCGGCAAGCTTAACCTGCTCTTATCAATTCTCCTTTCTCGTGCCCTACTCGACAGCCGCGTTGGACGTGATGCTGGTGGCGTAGATGCCTGCTCAAGTTCCTGCGTTGTTTCAGGCTGGTCTACAGTAGGCACCTCAAATGTCGTGATTTTTGCCTGGAAGGCTTTCTCGACATGCTGGGCATCGGCGGGCGTCAGTTTGTTCTTCTCCGGTAGAGAGCGATGCGCCCAGACCGCGGCGACATCACCGGTACTCAGATCTTCGAGTTCCGTAACAAGCCGATCGCGCAATGCCGTCGAGGCCTCAGGTTCAAGCACCTGCTCAGCAGAACGCGAATGGGCCGTGTCGACCCGGTGGCCATTTGCGCGTTGCGGGCTGTGCTGTCGTCCTCCGTTCCGTCGGCTGTTGCCGGTTCGATTGGGTTCGTCATGCTTCGACACCGGTTGCTCCGGCGGCAGGAGATCAGGCGCGTCCAGGTCATCTTCGCCAGCAATGCCGACAAGAGCGAACAGCGCATAGCGTCGGGCGTAAGTCAGTGCGGCCCCCATCCGGTGCGGTGTGGCAGTATCGGCAATGGCGCAGACCGGCCAATCCGAGGCGATCCATTCCCCCGACGAATGGGCAAGTACGGTGGTTAGGTTGACCAGGCCCGCGGCCTGGTCGATGGCGGTCGTCTGCACCGCTCGACAACGGGGCATAGCGGAATGTCTGGTCAGTCCTTCCCGGCCCGGCCGAGCGAATGGTCGCCACCAGGGATTTTTCCGGATTGACCAGCTCGGCCTGTGCCTTGGCGAGCGCAGCCGCCAGGCTGGCTATGGATTCACTGGACCGGTGCATGGCTGTCCTTGATGCTCAGAAGGTCAAAGCTCACCGCACCGGACTTCGAGCGCTTGGCCCGGATGCCGTGGCCGATCGCCTCCTTGGCATCTTCCGGCATCAGGCTTTTGAGTTCACTTTTGGCCTGCTCGTGCTCGAGATGCGGGTCCCGCGTCCGGGCAAAAACCGCAGCGAACTCTGCCCAGGCATTGGACGAGCTCATGTCGACGATGCGGATCGCCTCAATCCGTGGCTTTGGCGGCTCGACCCCGAACACCCGCGGCGGCTCGCCACTCTCGACGCAGCGCCAGAACTTACGCTCCGCGGTAACGATAAGGTGCTGATACAGTGGGTCAGCATGGGCGGTGATCTCAACCCATTTGCCGCCGCCGGTGATCACCGAGAGCACCGCCGACTTGGCCGCCACCACCCACATATTGTGCTGCAGCTGCGGCATGTACTTCTCGGCGGCCGCTTCCTCCGAGAACGACCAAGGCAGCATGAACTTGGCCTCGAACACTGCGCCGCTTGCCTCGACCCGTCCATCCAGGGTTGCCGCCATCCACCGCAGCACTGGGTGTTTGACGTGCCGCTGCACGTCGGTGATGACCTGACCGGTAGTGGCCTCATACCAGAGCCGATTTAGCCCCTCAGTGGCCACGCCAAGCTGAACAATCAGGTTCCCAGAGAGATCCTCCGGCTCGACCTCACCCCGCTTCTCCCGCCACAGCCGCACAAGGGCGACCTCGTCGCCGCCCATGATGATCCGGGCGTCGGAACCGCCTATAAACGATCGGCGGTCTGTCACTTTTCCTCGTCGCAAAGCGTGAAGAGCCATCTTCTGCTTTCCTCTAAGCTGCCAGAAATGATAGAAATTATATTAAATACCCTTGGTGCCCGCGTCAATAGGAATCCTATCAATTGGGGGAGGGCACTAATTTGATCACCACGGCTCAAGTTAAGGCCGCGCGAGCATTGCTCGGCTGGTCACAAGCCGATTTGGCGCGCCGCTCTGGGGTTTCAGAGCCAACTATTGCTCGGCTTGAGGCTCTGAAAGGCGAGCTTGGTGGTCGGGAAGGCACGGCTGCGAGGATTCGGACGGCACTCGAACTTGCCGGCATAGAGTTCATCGACGAGAACGGCGGCGGTGCTGGTGTACGATTGCGAAAGCGGCAACAGAAAAAAGGGCTGAGTACCGCGGTACGCAGCTAAACGGCGCGAGCGAGATCAATAGCATCGAGTGTCAGTAGAAATAGCGAGACAAGACTGGCCGGCATGAGAGTGAACAGAGGTGAATGATTGGCAGCAGCTCAACCGCGTCAAGATCGAGGAATCGCATCGGAAGTCACACCGCGTGACTTAGAAGAATCAGAGCGGAATCCTGCAAAACTAGGCGTTGATCACCATCAGTACGCCCATTCCTTGTAATTTGTGTTGTACGACGCAAAAGACGCGAGCCGATTGAACGCGCCGGCGGCGGCGTCCACCTGATCCTTGTACTTCCCGCCTGGCCAGCACTCGCACTCATCCAGGAAGTCAAGAACCCAGCTGCCTTCGACGAGCGAGACATTCCCATTCTGCACTTGCGCAGCAAACGGCTCGGCGCGCACTCGCTTCGAACCGGTGACTTTGTCGGCGTAAACGCGATAACCGGCGAGACTTCGAATGGTGCTTTCCGCGGATTCCCGGCCACTCGAACCAGGCTCTTCCTCGATCCAGACTTGGTAGTTTTTGCAAATCTTACTGTCGCTCTCGGCAAGTGTTTTGATGCGCATCTCGCGATCAAGCACCGACCATCGCCCGCGTACCATGTCCTCGAGGACGAATCTGCCGTCGTCGAGCTTATGCATCAGACAGCCAGCAGTGAACGCTCCGCTATCGGTTGCACCTTTGTCCCAATAGCGTGCCGTCGCAACAACCTTCGAGCGTTCCCAGACCTGTAAAATTTTCATCTTGTCGGTTGGTAGCTCGCCGCCGTCGACGATGATTGGATGCTGCTGGTAAAGTGACGCCCAAGAGGCTTGCGTCAACAGCGCGCGGCGTTCGCGCAAGAAATCGGGCGGCTTCCAGGCTGGAAATAACGCCTGGCCCTTCCGACGTCGCACGACCTTGTCCTTAAAAACATGTTCCTCGTCTTCCTCAGCGATCGCCGGGTAGCACAAAACCTTTAAGCCCTCGCCCTTAAACTTCGCGATATAGCGCCCTACCAGGTCGTCGGTATGCCACCGTGTTTGTATGATCAGCATGCCGGCGTCGGCATGAAACCGGCTACAGAAATCATCGGTGAACCAAGTCCAGATCTTATCGCGCGTCGTTTTTTGATTGGCTTCAGCCCTTCCTTTCAACGGGTCGTCCACGATGCCGAGGTTTAACTGCATGCCATTAATTTTTCCGTCGGGACAGGTCGTGTTGCGGAACGAACCTTTTCGATCAACGTACTCGATCAACGTGGTGTTGCAATGCCAGCCAGGCTGGCCAACGCGAGTCCAGGGAAAGATCGCGGCGTAACGGTCAGATCTGATCAGGCGCTCGATGTCACGATTGGTGCGCGCACCGAGATCCTCAGAGTAGCTCGCGAAAATCGTCTCCAGGTCGGGATCTTTACCAGCAACCCACGCGATAAAGTCTGTCACAGTGTAGCTTTTGCCGTGTTGCGGCGGAGCTTGGACAACCATTTTCGGCCGCTTGCCAGCTTTCAAGTCCTCATAGAAGCACTGGAAATGACCGGCAAGTTCCTCCAGCCACCAGTCCCATATTATGTCAGGGTGCATAACTCGGCGAAATGTCGGAAAGTCCTCGCGCGCTTTCTGGTAAGTTCCAAGCCGCCACGCTCGCAGCAGCTTTGGCCCTTTTGAGACGGCCTCAGCTGCTGCCTCAGTGGGCAGTTCCATTGCCGGAATCGTTTTTCCGTTCTGAGGGTTCATGGTCAATCGCCTTGATCGTTTCGGAGGCAGCATCCGCGCGCATGAAAGGCGGCAACAGATCGAGCGGGATGCCATCCGCCAGCGCTGCCGCCCGCAGTTCTGCAATCGAATGGTATGTAACCTCAACCTCGCTGCGGCGGTTCACGTCGACCTGTGCAGCCGGTCGGCCGTAGCGGCGATCGAGGATGGCGCAGGATGCCGTGATGCGCGCTGTGTCGCTCTTGCTGCTTCTCATGACGTTGACCAACACGTCCAATGCCTCGGCCGCGTACGGCTCCGCCATCACAGCCAACCTAACGCTTCCTTTCGGTCGTTTGTTGCTGCGGCCCTTCGGTCGACCTGCACCAATGCGCGTTCCACCTCGAGGCATACGGCGAGTTTCCTTCCAGTAAGATCTTACAGAGCAATTAGTGTTCCGAGGCGTTTGTCGCAATCTTTTTGAAAGCAATCCTTTAATGAATCCTCAGGCGAGCGCGGCGTGACTCAAAGATAACATTGTGCTTCTTCTCCGGGTTCCAATTATTATACGGATTCATTAATGGTACGGGTTTTCATTAATAGTCGGAGATGGACTCAAAAAAGGGGGCGCAATGGGTGTATTTGCTCTATCGTCAGCGCTCGCCTAACTGAAGATTCTAGGCTCGCCCTAGCTGAAGATTCTAGAATGTGTCAGGGCGCTGGCGAAATGGCGAGCGAGTGTTTAGCGTAGCAATGGAAAGGCCATAACGGTGACGGCTGATCATTGACCAAAGTTGGCCAAATTTGTTACGGGTATGAATGCAAAAAACAGCAAAAGCCGCGACGCCAATGTCGCTGGCTGGCAGCGATAGACGCGGGCGGCCGCCACGAGGGGATGTCGACCCTCGCAGCGTATGATAAAAAAATCAAAGACACGTGCAGATTCAAGGGTCTTATGATAAATTCGTTCCCGTAATCAATTGCAACCAAACGTGTTCACGTTCCCGTGTCCAAGTCGGCCGGGCCATGCTAGGGGAAGGCGGGGCGTAGGGGTGAGGGGACCTTTATGAGTGAGGCGGTAAAGCCAGGCGCGGACGGCGCATTGCGGATCGGCGTGGTCGGCGTCGGCGTGATGGGGTCGAACCATGCGCGGGTGCTGTCAGAATTGACCGGCGTCAAGCTGGTCGGCGTCGTCGATCCCGACCGCAAGCAGCGCGAGCACGTCGCCCGCCACCTCGGCTGCACCGCCTTCGCCGACATCGATGGCCTGATCGCGCGCGGCGTCGATGCCGTCACCATCGCGGCGCCGACCCACCTGCATCGCGACATCGCCACCGAATTCGCGTCGCGCGGCATCCATATCCTGGTCGAGAAGCCGATCGCCTCCACCATCGAGGAGGGCAACGCCATCGTCGCCGCGGCGCGGCGCGCCGGCGTCACCCTGATGGCCGGCCATGTCGAGCGCTTCAATCCGGCGGTCGAGGCGATCAAGCGCGCGATCAAGGGCCAAAACATTCTTTCGATCGCCGTCACCCGGGTCGGACCGTTCCCGCCGCGGATGTCGAATGTCGGCGTCGTCATCGATCTCGCCGTCCACGATATCGATCTCATCCGCTGGTTCACCGATTCCGAGATCGTTGAAATCCATGCGCAGACCTCGAGCGCGGTCGCCGAGCGCGAGGACATCGCGCTGCTGCAGTTCCGCACCGCCTCCGGCGTGCTGGCCCAGGTCAACACCAACTGGCTCACCCCGTTCAAGGCGCGCAACATCCACATCGCCACCCGCGACAAATATCTCATGGCCGATCTGCTCACGCTGCAGGTCACCGAATGCTTCGGCTTTCAGCCCGACGGCTCGTATTCGATGCGGCACCTGTCGGTCGGCTATGCCGAGCCGTTGCGCTCCGAAATGCTGGCCTTCATCAGCGCCATCCGCAGCGGTGAGCCGCCGGCGGTGACCGGCGAAGAAGCCGTCGCCAGCCTGGAAATCGCGATCCGTTGTCTCAGCGCGCGCACCGCGCAATCGAGCGCGCCGCGCAAAGGACCGCGCCGCGTTGTCGGCTGAGCGGGCGTGCAAGAAAAGATGAATCAGCATACCCGCCTCGACGGCAGCCCGATCCCGTTCATCGACGTCGCCGCCCAGCGCCGCCGCCTCGGCAGCGCGATCGACGACGCGGTCGCCCGCGTGCTCGCCCATTGCCAGTTCATCCAGGGGCCGGAAGTGCGCGCGCTCGAGGCCGATCTCGCGGCCTTCTGCGGCGCCAAGCACGCGATCGGCTGTTCGAGCGGCACTGACGCTTTGCTCCTGGTGCTGATGGCGTGGCAGATCGGGCCGGGCGATGCGGTGATCTGCCCGGCATTTACGTTTTGCGCCACTGCCGAGGTGGTGGCGCTCCTTGGCGCGACGCCGGTCATGGCCGACGTCGCGGCCGACACCTTCAATCTCGATCCGGCAAGTTTTGAGCGCGCGGTGGCAACAGCGAAGCAGCGCGGCCTGAAGCCGAAAGCCGTGATCCCGGTCGATCTGTTCGGCTTGCCGGCCGATCACGACGCCATCGCTACGATTGCCGCCGCCAATGGCATCAAAGTGCTCGACGACGCGGCGCAGGCGTTTGGCGCCGCCTATCGCGGCCGCAAGCTCGGCACGCTCGGTGATGCAACGGCGACGAGCTTCTTTCCGGCAAAGCCGCTCGGTTGTTACGGCGACGGCGGCGCCGTGTTCACCGACGACGATGCGCTGGCGGCACGGGTCAAAAGTCTGCGCGTGCACGGCGAAAACGCCGGCGACAAATACGATGCCCTGCATATCGGCATCACCGGCCGGCTCGATTCGATCCAGGCGGCGGTGCTGATCGAGAAGCTGAAAATCTTTCCCGAGGAGATCGTGGCGCGGCAGGCGGTGGCAGCGCGCTATGCCGAAGGCCTCGCGGGTGTGGCGACGACGCCGCGCACCGGCAATGAATCGACGTCGGTGTGGGCGCAATACACCATCCGCCTTGAGCCCGGACGGCGCGACGCGCTCGGCTCCGCGCTCAAGGCCCAGGGCATTCCGACCGCGATCTATTACGCCAAGCCGTTGCACCGCCAGGCGGCCTATCGCCACTATCCGGTGGCGGACGGCGGCCTGCCGGTCAGCGATCGATTGGCTGAAGAAGTGATCAGCCTGCCGATGCACGCTTATCTCGAGCCGCCGGTGCAGAATCGTATTATCGAAGCGGTGCGGCGGGCGCTCGCAGGCTGAGGCGAGAGGCACGCGCAAGTTTTGACACTAGTGTAAAACCTCCCGACCCCCACCCCTACCCCTCCCCACAAGGGGGAGGGGAACAAAGGCGGCGAATGCTCAATCGCATCCTCACCGTCGGCGGCTATACGCTGCTCTCGCGCCTGACCGGTTTCATGCGCGACATCATGCTGGCGGCGATCCTCGGCGCCGGTCCCGTCGCCGACGCCTTCTTTGTCGCGTTCCGGCTGCCGAACCATTTCCGCGCCATTTTCGCCGAAGGCGCCTTCAACGCCGCGTTCATTCCGGCTTATGCGCGCATCCGTACCCAAGGCGGCGATACGGCGGCGAAACTGTTCGGCGACCGCATCTTCACCTTGCTGCTGGCGACGCAGATCGTGCTGCTGGCGCTGGCGCTCTTGTTCACGCCGCAGGCGATCGACCTGTTGGCGCCGGGTTTTTCCCGCGACCCGCAGCAATTCGCGCTCGCGGTCGGCTTGACGCGGATCACGTTTCCTTATCTGCTCCTGATCACGCTGGTGACGCTGTGGGGGGGCATCCTCAACGCGCTCAACCGCTTCGCTGCTGCGGCGGCGGCATCAATTCTGCTCAATGTTGCGATGATGGCGACGCTTGCGGTAGCGTGGCTGTTTCCGAGCGCCGGCCACGCCGCCGCCTGGGGCGTGCTGATTTCCGGCGTGCTGCAGGCAGCTCTCGTCGGCGGCGACGCCTGGCGCGCCGGGGTGATGACGTCGTTTCACGCGCTCACCTGGGACGACGACGTGCGCCGCTTCTTCAAGGCGCTCGTGCCGGCGACAGTCGGCTCGGCCGGGACGCAACTGGCGTTGTTCGCCGACACCATCATCGCGAGCTTCCTCACCACCGGCGCGCTGTCGGCGCTTTATTACGCCGACCGCATCGATCAATTGCCGATCGGGGTGATCGGCATTGCGGTGGGCACCGTGCTGGTGCCGGAGATGACGCACCGGGTCGCCGCCGGCGACCACGACGGCGCCCGCTCGGCGCAAAACCGCGCCATCGAATTCGCGCTGCTGTTGGCGCTGCCTTGTGTCGTCGCCTTCCTGGTCATTCCCGGCACAATCATGCGCGGCCTGTTCATGCGCGGCGCGTTCAATGCCGAGGATGCCCACTCAGCGGCCATGACGCTCGCGGCCTATACCATCGGCCTGGTGCCGTTCGTGCTCATCCGCAGCGTCGTCGCGCCTTTTTTGGCGCGCGGCGATACCTTGACTCCGGTCAAGGCGGCGTTGACCGGCACCGCGGTCAATATCGCTTTCAAGGTTGCGCTGATGGGCTCGCTTGCCCAGGTCGGGCTGGCGCTGGCGACCGCGATCGGGGCCTGGATCAATTTCATTCTGGTGCTGTGGTTCGCCGGCCGCGCCGGCCTGATCGCCTCAGATGCGACGCTCAAATCGTCGCTGGTCAAGCTCGCGGCGGCCGGCGGTTCTTTCGCGGTCTTCCTTTTGATCGCGTCGCCCATCGTCACATCTCTGTTATCGTCGATGTCCAGGTTCCGCAATGAGTCGGAATTGCTGGTGCTGGCGGTGCTCGGCGGCGTGTTTTATGGAGTTCTCGTCGTCGCGCTGTTCGGCCGGCGTTGGCTGACGCTGATGCGCGGGCAGGCGCAAACTGCGCCGTCGGCGCCGCTGGACGCTTTCGAAGGCACGTCGGCGCCGGCCGCCGGGCCGGACGAAATTTAGCGGGGTAAAAAAGCGATGCGCGTGACCATGATCGGCGCAGGCTATGTGGGGCTGGTGTCCGGCGCCTGCTTTGCCGATTTCGGCCATCACGTCACCTGCATCGACAAGGACGCGCAAAAAGTCGCGGCGCTCAATCGCGGCGAGATTCCGATTTTCGAGCCGGGCCTTGCCGATTTGGTCGAGGCCAATGTCCGCCAGGAACGCTTGCGCTTCGCGGTCGACAGCGCCTCCGTCGCCACCGCCGAGGCGGTTTTCATCGCCGTCGGAACGCCGTCGCGCCGTGGCGACGGCCATGCCGATCTGAGCTTCGTCTATGACGCGGTGCGCGAGATCGCGCCGCTTCTGGCCGCCAGTGCAGTGGTGATCACCAAATCGACCGTCCCTGTCGGAACCGGCGACGAGATCGAGCGCATCCTGCGCGAAAAGCGCCGCGACGCCGACATCCAGGTGGTGTCGAATCCGGAATTCTTGCGCGAGGGCGCCGCGATCCAGGATTTCAAGCATCCCGACCGTATCGTCGTCGGCACCGACGACATGCGGGCGCGCGCCGTGGTCGCGGAGCTCTACCGGCCGCTTTATCTCAACGCCTCGCCGATCTTCTACGTCAACCGGCGCACCGCCGAGCTGATCAAATACGCGGCCAATGCCTTCCTCGCCACCAAGATCACTTTCATCAACGAGGTCGCCGATCTGTGCGAGCAGGTCGGCGCCGACGTCAACGAAGTGGCGCGCGGCATGGGGCTGGACAATCGCATCGGCGGCAAATTTTTGCACGCCGGGCCGGGGTTTGGCGGCTCGTGCTTTCCGAAAGACACCACGGCGCTGCTCAAGACCGCGCAGGATCACGGCGTGGCGCTGCGCATCGTCGAGGCGGTCGCGTCGGTGAACGACCAGCGCAAGCGCGCCATGGCGCGCAAGGTGGTCGCGGCGCTCGACGGTTCGGTGCGCGGCAAGACCGTCGCCGTGCTCGGCCTCACCTTCAAGCCGAACACCGACGACACCCGCGATTCGCCGGCGATCCCGCTGATCACCGCGTTGCAGGACCAGGGCGCCACGGTGCGCGCCTACGATCCGGCCGGCATGGAACAGGCCAAGCCGCAACTGCCGGGCGTGCAGTATTGCGACGGCGCCTATGCCGCCGCCGAAGGCGCCCACGCCATCGTCATCGCTACCGAATGGGAGCAGTTCCGCGCGCTGGACCTCAATCGCCTCAAAACCGTGATGGCGCAGCCGGTGATCGTCGACCTGCGCAATATTTATCGCACTGACGAGATGAAGCGGGCGAAATTCAAGTATGTCGCTGTCGGTCGCGCCGGGGTGGATTGATTGTCCGCAACCCTCGTTCCACACTCACCTTCAGCATGAACGACCAGACCCCCTTCATCGGCCGCTCCATGACGCGGCGCGAGGACCGGCGGCTCCTGACCGGCCGCGGCCAGTACATTGCCGATCTTGAATTACCGCACATGCTGCATGCGGTGCTGGTCAGGAGCCCACTGGCCCATGCGCGCATCAGCGCGATCGATATGTCGCGCGCCGCGGCCGCGCCTGGCGTTGCCTTTGTGCTGACCGGGCCGGAGCTCGCGCGCGTGCTGCCGCCGGTGTCCGACACGCAACTGGCGCTGCCGAGCAAATGGACGGCGCTGGTGCAGCACAAGTTCATCAATCCGCAGCAGCCGCTGTTGGCCCACGACAAGGTCCGCCACGTCGGCGAGGCGGTGGCGGTCGTCGTGGCGGACAGCCGCTATGCCGCCGAGGACGCCGCGCAGCTGGTCGAGCTTGATCTCGATCCGCTGCCGCCGGTGCTGGATCCCGAACAGGCGCTTGAAGCCGGTGCCACCATCGTCCACGACAAATTCTCAACCAACTTGATCGGCGCCTTCACCGTCGGCAAAGGGGATGCGAATGCCGTCCTCAAACGCGCGCCGCGCCGGCTGCAACGGCGTTTTTACCACCACCGTTATGTGGCGCTGCCGATGGAATGCCGTGGCGTCGTCGGCTTGCACGATGCGCGCACCGACTCGGTGACGATCTGGTCCTCGACCCAAGTCGTGCATTGGCTCAAGCGCGAGGCGTCGGGCGTGCTGCGGCTGCCCGAGGCAAAAATCCGCTGCGTCGCGCTCGACGTCGGCGGCGGCTTTGGCGTCAAGGGCCATGTCTATCCCGAGGATTTGCTGATCCCTTATCTGGCGCGCCGGCTCGGCCGGCCGGTGAAATGGATCGAGGACCGCCACGAGCACATGCTGTGCTCGTGCCATTCGCGCGACCAGTTCCACGACGTTGAGATCGGTTTCGACGACGACGGCCGTATCCTGGCGCTGCGCGACGATTTTGTCGTCGATTGCGGCGCCTGGAATCCGATCGGCGCCGGCATCGCCTACAACACCGCGGTTCACGTGCCGGGGCCCTACAAGATCGGCGCCATCTCGATTTCCGGCCGCATCGCCGCGACCAACAAAGTGCCGAACGCGCCGTATCGCGGCGCCGGCCGGCCCGAAGCCGCCTTCGCCATGGAGCGCAGCATCGACCTCGTCGCCACGGAGCTTGGCCTCGAGCCGGCCGAGGTGCGGCTGCGGAACATGATTCCCGCCGCCGAAATGCCTTACGCGGTCGGCATGCCGTATCGCGACGGCCAGCCCATCGTGCTCGACGGCGGCGATTATCCGGGTGCACTGCAAAAGGCGCTGGCCGCGCTCGGCGGCGTCGACGCGTTTCGCGCCCGCCAACGCGACGCGCTGCAGGAGGGACGTTATCTCGGCCTCGGCATCGGCTGCTACGTCGAAGGCACCGGCGTCGGCCCGTTCGAGAGCGCGCTGGTGCGCATCGATCCGTCCGGCAAGATTTTCGTCACCTCAGGAGCCTGTCCGCAAGGCCAGGGCATGGAGACCATTTTCTCGCAAATCGTCGCCGATGCCTGGCAGGTCACGCCCGACGACGTGGTGATCGCGCTGGCCGATACCGCGGCGATTGCCATCGGCTTCGGCACCATTGCCAGCCGCAGCACGGTGACGTTGTCGGCGGCGATCCACGGTGCCACCGAAAAATTGCGCGACAAGGTGTTCTCGATCGCCGCCAACATGCTGGAATGTTCGGCAACCGATCTCGAGCTGCGCCGCGGCCATGTCGGCATCGTCGGCGTGCCGGGCGCCGAAGTCTCGCTCGCCAAGGTGGCGCTGGCCGCGCGCCCGGGCTGGGACAGCGGCCGTCCCACGGGCGTCGATGGCGGCCTCGAGGAGACTTATTACTTCGAGCCGCCGACCGTGACCTGGTCTTATGCGGCGCATGCCGCCGTGGTCGAGGTCGACGTCGAGCTTGGGCGGGTGAAGGTCGAGAATTATGCCATCGCCCACGATTGTGGCGTTGTGGTCAATCCGATGCTGGTCGAGGGCCAGATCGTCGGCGGCGCCGTGCAGGGGCTTGGCGGCGCGCTGCTCGAAGAGATCAAATACGACGCGGAAGGCCAGCCGCTGACCACGACGCTTGCCGATTACATGCTGCCGACCGCCTGCGATCTGCCGCCGATAACAATCATTCACCAGCATTCGCCGTCGCCGCTCAATCCGTTCGGCGTCAAGGGCGTCGGCGAAGGCGGCCCGATCGCGCCGCCCGTGGTGATCGCCAACGCCGTCTCCGACGCGCTGCGTCCGTTCAAGGCCGAGTTCAACCGCACGCCGGTGACGCCGCAGGCGATCGACGCCGCGGTGCGCCGGCGCCTCACTTCTCCGCCGGCGCGATGACGGCGTCGTCTTGGCCGGCGCGGGCGAGCGACTTAGCGACGAAACCGCTGGCCTTCATCTCCTCGACGAAGGTTTTGAGGTATTGCAAGCCGGCGTCGCGGCCGAGCGGCGTGCCCATGGCCTCCCTGATCTCCTGGAAATGCTCCGGCATCACCCGCATGTCCGGACGGGTTTTGGCGAAGGCGTCAAGGAATTGCCGCACCCCGGCTGCGGCATCAAGCTTGTCGGCAATAAACCCTTCGAACCCCAGCGGCGGAGACGGATAGCGCACCAGCGTTGCATGCTGCAGCGTACGCGTCAGATAGAGATCGTAAGCCGAGCCTTTGGCCACGGCGATGCGGATGCCGTCGCGGTCGACATCGGCAATCGTCTTCAGCGGCGAGGCGGCGGCAACCATATAGGTGCCTTCGATGATGACGTAAGGCGCGGTGAAGCCGATGACGGCGGCGCGTACCGGCTCGATGGCGATAAAGGCGATGTCCCATTCACCGTTCTTCACCGCGTCGGTTACCTTTCCGGCGGCGTCGTAAACTGTAAGCGCAATCGGCGTGCCGAGGCGTCGTGCGAGTTCGTTGGCCAGATCCACCGTCACGCCGTGCACGCCTGATGCATCTTTCTGCACGAGGACGACATTGCCGGCATTGATCGCCGCACGCAGCGTGCCTGTCGGCGCGAGGTCTTTGATGACTTCGGGTGGGGCGGTGCTCGCGGGCTGTGCGGCAGCAACGATGGTCGTGACGAGCATGGCAATCATTGCCGCGCCGAACATTTTGTACATTTCAATCCTCCCAAAAAACCTTTAGGTCAGCAGCCGCCGGACGGCCGAAGTCCACGCCGCTAGTTTTCGCTCGCGTGTTCCGGCGTCCATACTCGGCGTGAACCGTCGCTGCAATTGCCAATGCTCCGCAAACCGGTCCGGCTCGGGAAAAAATCCGGCGTGTAGCCCAGCGAGATAGGCGGCGCCGAGCGCGGTGGTTTCCCGGATCTGCGGCCGGTCGACGGTGCAGCCGACGAGATCGGCGAGCCGCTGCATGGTGAAATCGGAATTCGCCATGCCGCCATCGACGCGCAATGTTTTCAGCGCGCTCGCGCCATCGTGCCAATCCGCTCGCATCGCGTCGAGCAGATCGACGGTCTGAAAGCAAACACTTTCGAGCGCCGCTTGCGCCAATTCGCGCGGCCCGGTGGCGCGGGTGAGGCCGAACAGAGCGCCGCGCGCCTCGGGTCGCCAATAGGGCGCGCCCAAGCCGACGAAGGCTGGCACCAGCACGACCTCCTGGGTCGGATCGGCGGCCGCGGCGAGCGCGCCGGTTTCCTCGGCGCTTCGCACGACGTGCAGGCCGTCGCGGAGCCATTGCACCGCCGCGCCGGCGATGAAGATCGAGCCTTCGAGCGCGTAAGCGCGCATACCGCCGAGCTGATAGGCGATGGTGGTGAGAAGCTTATTTTGCGAGGCGACCGGCGTCGCGCCGGTATTGAGCAAGGCGAAACAGCCGGTGCCGTAAGTGGCTTTGATCATTCCCGGCGCAAAACAGGCCTGCCCGATGAGCGCCGCCTGCTGATCGCCGGCCATGCCGTAGATCGGGATCGCGGCGCCGAATAGTTCCGGATCGGTCACGCCGAACGCGGCGGAGCAATCCAGCACCGCCGGCAAAATGGCTTTGGGCACGCCGAGCAGCGCCAACAGCCGATCGTCCCAGTGGCCTTCATGGATATCGAACAACAGTGTGCGCGAGGCATTGGTGGCGTCGGTGGCATGCACCTTGCCGCCGGTGAGCCGCCACAACAGATACGTATCGACGGTGCCGAATGCCAGTTCGCCGCGTGCCGCCTTTTCGCGAACGTTCGGCGCGCAATCCAACAACCAGGCGAGTTTTGTCCCGGAAAAATACGGATCGAGCAGCAGCCCAGTCTTCCTCGCAAACTCGGCTTCATGGCCCGCGGCTTTGAGGCGCGCACAAAAATCCGCCGTCCGCCGGTCCTGCCAGACGATGGCGCGGTGCACCGCGCGGCCACTGGCGCGGTCCCACAACAGCGTGGTCTCGCGCTGATTGGTGATGCCGATGGCGACGATGTCGCGCGCAGTCGCGCCGGCCTTTTGCATGGCGCCGCGGCAACACGCGACCGTCGTCGTCCAAAGATCTTCCGGCTCGTGTTCGACCTCGCCGTCGGCGGGAAAATGCTGCGGAAATTCCTGCTGCGCGAAAGCCGCAACCGAGGTGTCGGCTCCGAACAGGCTGGCCCGGGTCGACGTCGTGCCCTGGTCGATGGCTAGGACATAGGATGTCACCCGCGCCTCCCGGACGCCGCAACACGGGCTTCACAATACAATGATTTATCGTCATCGTGTCCGGGCGTTCGCGGGGGGAGCCGGTGTCGCAGATCTCGGTTCAGAACGTCAGCAAATCATGGGGCGCGACGCCGGCGGTCGACCATGTGAGTTTTGAGGCCGCGGCGGCTTCGCTGGTCGTCCTGCTCGGCCCGTCGGGCTGCGGCAAATCCACGACGCTGCGCCTGATCGCCGGCCTCGAACAGGTTTCGAGCGGACGTATTTTCATTGGCGGCGCCGACGTTACCGCGCTGCCGCCGGCGCAGCGCCGCATCGCCATGGTGTTTCAATCCTACGCGTTGTTCCCGCATCTGACGGTGAAGGAGAATATTCTGTTCGGCCTGCGCGTGCGCAAGGTGCCGGTGGCCGAGCGCGCCCGCCGGCTGGCCCGCGTCGCCGCACTGCTCGGGCTCGATGCGCTGTTGGCGCGCAAACCGTCGCAATTGTCCGGCGGTCAGCAGCAGCGCGTTGCGCTCGGCCGCGCCATCATCGCCGAGACGCCGGTCTGTCTGATGGACGAGCCGCTGTCCAATCTCGACGCCCAATTGCGCGCCGAGATGCGCCGCGAAATCCGCGCGCTGCAGCAAAAGCTCGGCATCACCATGGTCTATGTCACCCACGACCAGAGCGAAGCCATGAGCATGGCCGACCAGGTCATTCTCATGCGCGACGGCCGGGTCGAGCAGGCGGCGCCGCCGGACGCGCTTTACGCGCGGCCGGCAACCACGTTCGCCGCGCGCTTCATCGGTACGCCGCCCATGAGCATCCTGCCGGCGCCGGACAGGAGCGATCTCCTGTTCGGCATTCGGCCCGAGGACGTGATGCTCGGCGACGTCGGCCTGCCGGTACGCGTGCAAAGCTCGGAATTTCTCGGCGCCGACACCGTCGTCACCTGCGCTTATGGCAATCAGACGCTGACCGCGCGCGTGCCGGGCAAGGCGGTCTTTGCCGCCGGCGACGCGATCCATGCCAGCTGGCGTGCCGAGCATGTGCATGTCTTCGATGCCGCAAGCGGCGCGCGCCGTGACGACGTCGCCGCGCCAGCCGCCGCCGACACGGTCGGTCTCGTGCAAAATTTCGCCTGAGGAGGGAAGAATGTCTGCAAAGTTGAAATGGCTGTTTCCGATCGCCGGTGCCGCGCTGATGGCGCTGACTGCCGCGGCGACGGCAAAAGACATCACGCTGTCGTTCTATTATCCGGTCGCCGTCGGCGGCCCGATCCCGAAGATCATCGACGGCTATGTCGCCGACTTCGAGAAGGACAATCCTGGCATCATCATCAAGGCGATCTATGCCGGGACTTACCAGGACACCCTGGTCAAGGCACTCACCGCGTTCAAGAGCGGCGAGCCGCCCAACATCGCCGTGCTGCTGTCGACCGACATGTTCACCTTGATCGACGAGGACGCCATCGCGCCATTCGACGATTTGCTGAAAACCGATGCAGACAAAGCGTGGCTGAAGTCGTTCTATCCGGCGTTCATGGAGAACAGCCAGACCGGCGGCAAAACTTCCGACGTCAAGACTTGGGGCATCCCGTTCCAACGCTCCACCATCGTGATGTTCTGGAACAAGGACGCGTTTAAGGCGGCGGGGCTCGATCCCGACAAAGCGCCGGACAGCTGGGACGAATTGGTCGCCGACGGCAAGAAACTCGTTCAGCGCGACGCCTCCGGCAATGTCAGCCAGTGGGCGATCGAGATTCCGTCGTCAGGCTTCCCGTATTGGCTGTTCCAGGGCCTGACCACGGCGAACAATGTGCAACTGATGAACGCATCCGGCACGCAGACGTCATTTGATAAGCCGGGCGTGACCGGGGCGCTGCAGTTTTGGGTCGACCTGAACAAGAAGGACGCTATCCACCCGCCCGGCGTCATCGAGTGGGGGACCACGCCGAAGGATTTCTTCGAGAAGAAGACCGCGATGATATGGACGACGACCGGCAACCTCACCAATGTGCGCAAGAACGCGTCGTTCCCGTTCGGCGTCGCCATGCTGCCGGCGCATCAGGGCCGCGGCTCGCCGACCGGCGGCGGCAATTTCTATTTCTTCAAGAAAATGTCCGATGACGAGCGCGCCGCCGCGTTCAAATTCGTCAAATGGATGACGACGCCCGAGCGCGCCGCCGACTGGGGCATCCAGACCGGCTATGTCGCGGTGCGGCCCGACGCCTGGGACACCGACGCCATGAAGAAATATGTCGCCGATTTCCCCGCAGCGGCCGTGGCGCGCGATCAGCTCAAATATGCCGTCGCTGAATTATCAACCCACGACAATCAGCGGGTGACCAAGGCGCTCAATGACGGCATCCAGGCGGCGCTGACCGGCGCCAAGACACCGGAACAGGCGATGAAGGATGCGCAAGCCGAAGCCGCGCGCATCCTGCGGCCTTATCAGTGATGCACGGCGCCGAGCCGGCCGCGTCGATGTCGGCTGCGGCCGCGCCGCCGCCGCCGGTGCGGCTTTCAGCGCAAATCCACGGCTGGCTGCTGTTGCTGCCGGCCGCAGTCCTCTTGGTGACGTTCACCCATTACCCCGCCATCGCCACCATCATCGACAGCTTGTTCTCGACCCCGAAGGGCCGCCGCGCCGCGGTGTTCGTCGGCGCCGACAATTATCAGGCCATGCTCGGCGACCCGGTGTTCTGGCGCGCGCTGTCCAACAACATCGTCTATGCGGCGAGCGTCATTCCGCTGACCATCGCGCTTTCGCTCGCCATGGCGATCTGGGTCAACGGCAAGATCGCCGGCCGGCCGTTCCTGCGGCTGTCGTTCTTCACCCCGACCGTGCTGCCGATGATCGCGGTCGCAAATATCTGGCTGTTCTTCTATGCGCCGGGCTACGGCTTGCTCGACCAGATGCTCGGCGTATTCGGCATCCCGGCGCACAACTGGCTCGGCGACCAGTCGACCGCGCTCGTCTGCCTGATCGCGGCGGCGGTCTGGAAGGACGCCGGCTTCTTCATGATCTTTTATCTGGCGGCGTTGCAGCAGATGTCGCCGCAATTGGCCGAAGCCGCCGCCATCGAAGGCGCCGGCCGCTGGTATTTCTTCCGCCGTGTCACTTTTCCGCTGTTGATGCCGACGACCTTGTTCGTCCTGATCAACGCCATCATCAATTCGTTCCGGCTGATCGACCACATCGTGGTCATGACCCAGGGCGGGCCGGATAACTCCACGGCGCTGCTGCTGTTCTACATCTATGAAGTCGGCTTCAAGTTCTGGGACACCGCTTATGCGGCGACGCTCACGGTGGTGCTGCTCGCTTTGCTGGCATTGCTCGCGCTCGGCCAGTTCCTCATCCTCGACCGCCGGATTCATTATCAATGAGCGCCCTGCAAACAACCGGCCGTGGTTACGCGGCGCTGGAAACGGCGGGCGCCTGGATATTAGCGCTGATCTGGATCCTGCCGCTTGCCTATGCGCTGTGGGCGGCAATCCATCCCAGCGCCTATTCGGCGCATTTCGTGCTCAACGCGCCGCTGACGCTGGAGAATTTCGTGCGCGCCTGGAACGCGGCGCCGTTCCCGCGCTATTTCCTCAATACTTTTCTGCTCGTCACCATGATCCTCGCCGCCCAACTCGTGCTATGCACGCTTGCGGCCTACGCCTTCGCCCGCTTCACCTTCGCCGGCCGCGATATCGTTTTCATCCTGGTGCTGCTGCAGCTCATGATCATGCCCGACGTGCTGATCGTCGAGAACTACCGCACCATGAGCGCGTTCGGCATCGTCGATACGATCCCCGCCATTGGGCTGCCTTACATGGCGTCCGCCTTCGGTATTTTCCTCCTTCGGCAGACTTTCAAATCCGTGCCGCGCGAGCTCGACGAGGCGGCGCGCGTCGAGGGCGCCGGCCCGCTCGCGGTGCTGCTCAAGGTCTATGTGCCGCTCGCCAAGCCGGTCTATATCGCCTACGGCTTGGTCTCGGTCAGCTATCACTGGAACAATTTTCTGTGGCCGTTGATCGTGACCAATTCCGTGAACACGCGGCCGCTGACGGTCGGCTTGCAGATTTTCGCCTCGACCGATCAGGGCATCGACTGGTCGGTGATCACGGCCGCGACCTTGATGACCTCGGGGCCGCTGCTCGTCGCCTTTCTCTTGTTCCAGCGGCAATTCGTACAGAGCTTCATGCGCGCCGGCATTCGCTGAAGCGGTCGGCACGGCTGCTGCTTGACCCTCCGAGGGTCCGGCGATAGCGTCTTGCAAACAAACACCGCGTGGGAGGATTTGCCATGACGTCCTTCGCCATCACGCCGCTGACGGATCACACCGGCGCCGAAGTCACCGATCTAGATTTCACCCAGCCGATCGATGCGGAAACCGGTGCCACGCTCAACAAAGCCTTCGCCGAGCATCACGTCCTGGTCATGCGCGACCAGCACTTCGACCCGGAGCAGTTCAAGGCTGCGGCGCGAGTGTTCGGTGAGCTGCAGATTCACGACAAGAAAGAGCAGCACGTCCCCGGCCATCCCGACGTCTATTACGTCTCCAACGACATCATCGTGAACGGCAAGCGCATGATCCCGGGCGAGACGTTCCATACCGACCACTCGAATCATCCGCGGCCGCCCAAGGCCACGACGCTGTTCGCGGTCGAGCTGCCGTCCCGCGGCGGCGACACCCAATATGTCAACATGCACGACGCCTATGACGATTTGCCGCAACAAACCAAACAAAAGATCGACGGGCTGAAGGCGGTGCATGTCTATCAAAGCAAATATAGCCCGCGCGCGCTGTCCGGCCTCAACGACGACAGCCGCGCGCAATTGCCGCCGCCCGGCGTGCATCCGCTGGTTCGCACGCACCCGGAGAACGGCCGCAAGGCGCTGTTCCTCAATCCGGTGCGCATGGAATCGATCATCGGCATGGAAGACGCCGACGCGCTCAAGCTGATCGACGAATTGATGCAGCACGCGACCCAGAAGAAATACGAATACCGCCACCAATGGCGCTACGGCGACTGGGTGATGTGGGACAACCGCAGCGTCATGCATCAGGCCAATCCGGACTACGACATGAGCGAGCGCCGTTTCCTTTACCGCCTGATGCTCAAGGGTGAAGTGCCGGCGTGAAGATCCGGACCATTATTGTCGGCGTCGTCATCGTCGTCGTTTCCTTCGTCGGCGCCAGCGCGCTGTTGAATGTGCTGTGGCCGAGCGCGACGCCGCTGCAACAAGGGCGGCCGGCGCTGGTCGCGGTGCCGCCGCTGCAGCCGCTGACCGGCACTTCGACAGTACTGGCGCCCGCGGCGATTGCGCTCAGCGCGATCCGCGACGCGCTCGACAGCCATGCGCCGCGCAATCTGTCGGGCAAGCCGCAAAATCCGGTGTCGCAGCTTCTGACCAATGCCGACCTCAACTTCGATATCGCGCGCGGGCCGCTCACCGTATCCGGCCGACCCGACGCGCTGGTGGTGGTGACGCCGCTGACCGGCCAGTTCAAGGCCACCGGCACCATCGCCAGCGGCGCAAGCTCGGTCGGCAACGCGCTCGGCAACCTGGTCGGCGGCAGTGTCGGACAGGCGGTGCAGAATCTCGCCGGCAAGGCGTTCGACCAGCACGCTGACATCCAGGGTACGGTGACGACGACGTCGAAGCCGACCATTTCGCCGAACTGGCGCCTCGCGCCCAATCTTTTGGCGCAGGTCAATGTCGTCGACGTCATCCTGCCGATCGCGGGCATCAAGCTCAGCGTCGCCAACCAAGTGAAGCCGTTCCTCGACAACGCGGTACGCAGCCAGACCGGCGCCTTGGAAACGCGGCTGCGCAACGATCCGTTCATCGAGAACGCGGCGCGCGACGAATGGGTCAAGCTGTGCCGCGCCATCCCGCTCGGCGCCGCGGGGCAGGGCATGCCCAACCTGTGGCTCGAAGTGCGCCCGACCCGCGCCATCGCCGCGCAGCCGAAGATCGACGGCCGCGCGGTGACGCTGTTGCTCGGCGTTCAGGCCGATACTCGCATCGTGCCGGCCGAGACCAAGCCGGATTGCCCGTTTCCGCAAACGCTCGATCTGGTGCCGCAGGCCAGCGACGGCAGCGTCAGCATCGCGGTGCCGATCGACATCCCGTTTCCGGAAGTGAGCCGGCTCCTTGAAGCGCAAATCGGCGGCAAGACGTTTCCCGAGGACGGCGGCGGATCGTTCGCGGCGACCATCAAGCGGGTGACCATCGCGGCGTCGGGCGACCGGCTGCTGATTTCGCTCCTGGTCAACGTCAAGAAACGCGGCTTGTTCAGCTTTTTCGGCGCCGACGCCACGGTGCATGTCTATGGCCGGCCGGTGCTCGACCAGGATCGGCAGATCCTGCGCTTTGCCGACGTCACGCTCGACGTGCAATCGCAAGCCGCTTTCGGCCTGCTCGGCGCTGCGGCGCAGGCGGCCACGCCTTATCTGCAGAAGATTCTCGCCGACAAGGCGGTGATCGACCTCAAACCGTTCGCCGCCGACGCCAAGCAGCGCATCGCCTCAGCCGTCACCGGCTTCGTCGCGCAAGGCAACGGCGTCTCCGCCAACCTCGCCGTCAACGATCTACGCCTCACCGGCATCGCCTATGACGATAAGACCTTGCGCGTGATCGCCAATGCCACCGGCGCGGTGAACGTGGCGGTGTCGTCGCTGTCGATGCAATAAGGTCACGGCCATGCAATTGAAATTCTTCACCGTCGATGTGTTCACCGACCGGCAGTTCGGCGGCAACCCGCTCGCGGTTTTTCCCGACGCCAAAGGCCTGTCGACGGCGCAGATGCAGGCGATCGCGGCCGAGTTCAACCTGGCCGAGACCACCTTCGTGCTGCCGCCGCAAAAGCCGGAGCACACCGCGCAGGTCCGCATCTTTACGCCGCGCGCCGAGATGCCGTTTGCCGGTCATCCCAATGTCGGCACCGCGTTCGTCCTGGCGCGACTGGGCGAATGTCATGGCCGGCCGATCGGCGGCGATACGCTGGCGTTCGAGGAAATCGCCGGCCTCGTGCGCATGACGCTGTTGAAGCAGGGCTCGGCGATCATCGGCGCGCAGCTCGCCGCGCCGCAGCCCCTCGTCATCGGCGATACGGTGCCATGCGAGGTCGTGGCCGAGGCCTGCGCGCTCGACGCCGCCGCTATCGAGACGCGGCATCATCAGCCGTGCATCGCCAGCTGCGGCGCGCCCTTCGTCATGGCCGAGTTGAAAAGCCGCGAAGCGCTTGCCGCCGCGCAGCCGCGCGCCGAGGCTTTTGCCCGGCATCTGCCGCGGGACCGCGTCAACGGCATTCATCTTTATGTCCGCACCGGCCGCGACGGCATCGATATCCAGGCGCGCATGTTCGCGCCCGCGCACGGCATCGCCGAGGATCCGGCAACAGGCAGCGCCAACGTGGCGCTGATCGGCCTACTTGCCGCGCTCGAACCTGAGCCTGACCTGCGCCTAGCGAAGAAGATCGCGCAAGGTGTCGACATGGGGAGGCCGAGCCTCATCGAGGCCAGCGCCGAGAAGCGGCAAGGCAAGGTCACGGCAACCTATATTGGCGGCACCTGCGTTGCCGTCATGCAGGGTGTCCTCGACCTTGCGTGACGGAAATCAATAGCCGCGGCGGCGTCGTTTCTTTGCAGCTTTCTTGGCGGCATAGCGCGCTTCGTTGGCGGCCGCCTGCTGCGCGCTCAAGACGGCGTCGCTGATGGATTTTTGCCCGGGCGCCACTGTCTCCGCTTTCACCCTGTCGAGCACGAAGCGCGCGTAGTCGTCCATGTCGCCCTTGAATGGCTTGATGGTGCCGTCGGCGGTCAGCCACAGCCGGTCGGCCACCAGATCGATCAATGAGCGGTCGTGGGTGATGAGAATGACGGCGCCGTCGTAGTCGTTCAGCGCATCGAGGAGGGCCCGGCGGCTGTCGATGTCGAGATGATTGGTCGGCTCGTCGAGGATCAACAGGTGCGGCGCCGCCATGGCGATGAGATTGAGCAACAGCCGCGCCCGCTCGCCGCCGGACAGATTGGCGACCGTGGTTTCTTGCTTGTCGAAGGACAGCCCGAACTGCGCCAGCCGCGAGCGGCGCGACGATTCGCTGTCGTCGGGAAGATCGCGGCGGATGATGTCGAGCGGCGTGTCGTCCGGATCGAGCGCCTCGATCTGATGCTGGTGAAACCAGCCGACTTTTATGCGGCTTTCCCGTTTCATCTCGCCGGCCTGCAGCGGCAGTGCGCCGGCGATCATCTTGGCGAAGGTGGATTTGCCGGCACCGTTGACGCCCAAAAGCCCGATGCGGTCGTCGACGTCGAGCCGCAGGTTGAGATTGCGCAGCACCGTGGTCTTGTCGTAGCCGACCGCGGCGTTTTCGAGCTGAATGAGCGGCGGCGCCAGCGGCCGCGCCGGCGACGGCAGCGTGAACGGCGCCACGCGTTCCTCGACCGTCTCGGCGATCGGCTCCAATTTGGCGAGCCGCTTGATGCGCGATTGCGCCTGCGTCGCCTTGCTGGCCTTGGCGCGGAAGCGATCGATGAATTTCTGCAGATGCGCGCGCTCGGCGTCCTGCTTGGCGCGCGTCGCCGCCTGCAGCCGCGTCTTCTCGGCGCGGCGGTGTTCGAAATCGTCATAGCCGCCAGTGTAGAGATCGAGCTTGCCTTCGCTCAGATGCAAGATGGCGTCGACCGAATTGTTGAGCAGCTCGCGGTCGTGACTGACGATGAGCGCGGTTTTGGGATATTTCTTCAACCGCGCCTCGAGCCACAGCGCGCCTTCGAGATCGAGGTAATTGGTCGGCTCGTCGAGCAAGAGCAGATCGGGCTCGGCGAACAAAGCCGCGGCCAGCGCCACTGCTGGTAGATTTCAGCCAGATGCTCGGGCTCGGCGGTCTCCAACTGGGCATTCAACGCCTCGCGTTGCGTGTCGGCGGCGAGAATCGTGTCCAGCAAACTGACCGGCGTCGCCGGATGTTCCTGATCGACCGATCCGATTTTTGCCGCCTTCGGCAGCAGGATATCGCCCTCCTGCGCGGCAAGCTCGCCGACGATCAGCTTGAACAAGGTCGATTTGCCGACCCCGTTGCGCCCCACCAGGCCGACCTTGGTGCCGTCCGGAATCGTTACGCTCGCCCCATTGAAGAACCGGCGGCCCCAGGCGTCGAAAGTGAGATTATCGATTTGCAGCATGTTTTGGGGTGCCGGAGGAGGGATCGCTGAGGCTGAAGGAGCCGCTTCTTAATGCGGGTCGTTGCGGATGGCTAGCTTTGAAATTGCACGACGCCGATCACGGAGTCCGGGCGCGCGGATTTTGTCCGCGGCCCGGGTTGGCTTCGAGTTTGCGCTCCCGCGGCACCATCGCCAGCGTCAGCCGTTCGGTGCCGCGCAGCACGTCGAGCTTGACCTCGCGGCCGATGGTCTCGCCGGTGAGCGTGCGCACCAAATCGTCGGCGCCGGCGATGATGGTGCCGTCGAGGCCGAGCAGGATGTCGCCGACCTTCAGGCCGGCCAACGC
>JBEKKM010000071.1:0-22261 GCA_050010715.1 Xanthobacteraceae bacterium
ACCTCGCGCTGCTCGCGGTCATCATCGGCATCGTCATCGTCTCGGCACTGTGGAAGCCCGCCGTCGCATTCACGGTCTATGGCACGACGCTGCCATTGCAGGATCTGGTCCGCGACGCCGTGCTGTTTCTGACCGCGCTTGCCTCGCTCTGGCTCACTCCCGACGAGCACCGCGAGGCCAACGGCTTTTCCTGGGAGCCGATCCTCGAAGTGGCAATACTGTTCGCCGGGATTTTCGTCTGCGCCGTGCCGATATTGGCGATGCTCGACGCCGGCCACGCTGGCGCGTTCGCCTGGCTCCTTGCCGCGGTCACGGCGCACGACGGCAGCCCGCATGTCGTCGCCTATTTCTGGCTCACTGGCGTGCTGTCCGCGATCCTCGACAATGCGCCGACCTATCTGGTGTTCTTCCAGCTCGCCGGCGGCAATGCGACCGCGCTGATGGGGCCGCTGGCGCCTGCGCTGGTGGCAATCTCCATGGGCGCGGTCTACATGGGCGCGCTCACCTATATCGGCAACGCGCCGAATTTCATGATCTATGCCATCGCCACCGAGCGCGGCATCAAGATGCCGAGCTTTTTCGGCTTCATGGCGTGGTCGATCGTCGTGCTGACGCCGGTATTCGCGGTTTTGACATATATCTTTGTTCTGCCGCGCTGAATACTTTCACCCGCGCTGCCGCAGATATTCCGCGGTGGGCGGCGGTCCCCACATGTCGTTGGGCGGCGGTCCCCAGACCTTGGGAACCTGCGGATGGTCGCGATGCCACGGCCGCGGCTCGAAATAGCCGAGGCTTTCATCGAGCATCTTGTCGAGCTCGGTGAACATTTCGATGATCTGGTCATCGGGATTGCGGTGATAGGTATAGATATTATGCCCTGGGCCGTGACGGCCCGGGCCCCAGATGATCGGAATGTTCTTGCTGCCGAGAAAATCGCACGCCGCCTGCACCTGCGGCCAGTCCTTGAGCTCGAACGCGACGTGGTGCATCTGCGTGCGCTTGCCGCGCACGAAATTGATGGTGTGATGGTCCGGACCGCAGCGCATGAAGACGAACCAATCCTCGATCCAGTCCGAGACGCGGAAGCCGAGAACCCGGCTGTAGAAGTCGGCAAATTGCTTCGGCTCCGGAACGACGAAAGCCAGATGGCCGAGCTTTAGCGGCCCGATGCTGGCGACGGCTCGTGGCTTGCAAATCGGCGTTTGCGCCGCGAACACTTCGCAGACGGTGCCCTTGGGATCCTCGAACGAAAGCATTTGCGCGATGCCCGGGGCTGGATCGTTGCGCGCCTGACAGCGCAAACCTTCGGCCTCGATGCCGCTGCGGATATCGTTGAAATCGGTCTCCGGCGCCACCTGGAACGCCAATCTGGCGCAGCGCGCCTGCTCACCGCTTTCGAGCTGAACCACGAGGTCGCCGTGCTTGGTGGCGAGATAGGCGCGGCCGTTTTCCCGCTCCGCCAGGACGAGGCCGGCGACTTCCGTGAAATAGGCGATCTGGCGCTCGAGGTCGGATGTCTCGAAGGTAACGTGGCCGAAGCGCTTGGCCTTGATCATGGCGTTCTCCGGATTGTGGATTTCATCGGTCCTGACTTCGGGGGGCGTCTGACAGTTTGCGGGTGCCGCGATCAAAACCTTCAAGCATCGCGCCACGGTTGGCAAGACGGGTTCGCGATGGAACTCCCATGACGCAATGGCTGGGACTTTTGGCGCGAGGATAGGGGCGGGATGCACGCATTTAGAATTTCTTAGCCATGTTTGGGATTTCGGCGCTTTGCCGCAGCGTGCAGGATTTCGTCATCCGATGTTGAATTTTTTCGCCCATGCTTGCGGCCGAGCGAGCTGAGAACGATTGAGCCTGCGGCGCGGTTGTCGCGCCGCTGCGAGGACATGCCGTGGTGCCTGCGCGTCACATCAAGCCGTTGTATTGGCACGTTGCCGCATTGGCCGCGTTGTTCGCGGCGATGCTCATTGCGATGCCGCGCCCGGCGCGCGCCGGAGGGCTGTTCGATTTTCTGTTCGGCGGCTTTCAGCGCCAATCCCCGCCGGCCAATGTGAATTCCTATGCCGAGCCGCCGGCCGCCATCGGCCGCGTCGCGCCCGCCACACCGAGCGGGACCGAAGACGTCCGCCAAGGCAACGGTGCCATCGGCCGCACGGTGGCCTTTTTGCGTCCGCCTGTGCGACGGCCAGCATTTTCCGCTCGAGCACATGACAAACGCAACGCCGATCGAAACATGTCGGGCGATGTGTCCGGCGAGCAAGACCAAAGTTTTCTTTGGCGGCGAGATCGGCGGCGCCGTGGCCAAGGACGGCCAGCGCTATGCCGATCTCGACAACGCGTTCGTCTACCGCAAGCAATTGGTGGCGAACTGCACCTGCAACGGCAAGGATGCGTTCGGGCTGGCGCCGTTCGACATGTCCAACGATCCGACGCTACGGCCCGGCGACATCGTTTCGACCAGGGACGGCTTTGTCGCCTATAGCGGCGCGCGCGGGCAGGCCGCCGCGTTCACGCCGATTGATTCGGCAAGTGTCGCCGCGCAGCTCAATCCCAGATCGGCGCCCGTGCAACTGTCCCGTCGCACGGAAGCGCCGCCGGCGGACGAGCAGCTCGGCACCATCGTGCCGTCTCAGTCCTTGAGGTAAGCCACGACGTCTTCCGCCAGCGCCAGCGACGATGTCAGCCCCGGCGATTCGATGCCGAACAGGTTGACGAGGTGCGGCAAGCCGTGGGCCTGGGGACCGGCGATCATGAAATCGGCCTGCGACTCGCCTTGGCCGGAGAGCTTTGGCCTGATGCCGCAATAGTCCGGCACCAGCGAGCCGTCAGGCAGGCCCGGCCAATAGGTACGAATGCGGGCATAGAAACTGTCGGCGCGGCGCGGATCGACGGCGTAATTCTCTTCCGTGATCCACTCGACGTCGGGGCCGAAGCGCATGCGGCCGGCGAGATCGAGGGTGACGTGGACGCCGAGCCCGCCGTCGATCGGCGTCGGATAAATCAGCCGCGAGAACGCCGGCCGCCCGGCGAAGCCGAAGTAGTTGCCCTTGCCGAGCACGAGCCGCGGTACTTTGCCGGCCGGATAGCCTTCGATGCGCCGCGCCAGCGCTTGCGCGCCGAGGCCTGCGGCATTGACCACGGCGTCGAACGGCATGACACCCGAATCGCGGCCGCCGAATTGCACGTGCCAATGCGGTGCCTTGTAGGTCATGCGCTCGACCGGCGTCTCGAACGCGATCATGCCGCCACGGTCTTCCAATTCGCCCCACAGCGCCAGCATAAATCCGTGGCTGTCGATGATGCCGGTTTCCGGCGACCACAGCGCGCCGATGCAGGACAATTCCGCCTCCATGGCGCGCGCGGCATTGCCGCCGATCATCTCGACGCCTTCGACGCCGTTGCGCTCAGCCTGCGCCATGATGGTTTCGACTTTGGCGAGCTCGGCGTCGTTGGTCGCCACGACGAGCTTGCCGCATTTGCGGTGGCCGACACCGTGAGAGGCGCAGAAATCGTAGAGCATGCGCCGGCCGCGCACGCACAGCCGGGCGCGCAACGTGTCGGTCGGATAATACAGGCCGGCGTGGATCACTTCGCTGTTGCGCGACGACACGCCGTTGGCGATGCCGCCGGTGATTTCGGCAATGGTGACGCCATGACCAGCGAGCGCGGCTGCGCGCGCGACGGCAAGTCCGACGACCCCGGCGCCGACGACGAGGACTTCCATCAGTCGCGTTTCCACGGAACGATGACGCGCTCGATCTCGTTGAGCAGGACCGTGAGCACGAAGCCGATGATCGCGATCATGAACAGGCCGACATACATCTGTTCCACGGAGAACGTCTCCCAGGCGGTCCAGATCATGTAGCCCAGGCCGCTCTTGGCGCCGATCATCTCGGCGATGGCGATCAGAACGAGGCCGATGCCGATGCCGAGCTTGAAGCCCGTCATGATCACCGGCAGCGCGCCGGGCAGCGCGATGGTCCAGAACGTGTTCCAGCGGCCGGCTTTGTAATTGCGCCCGACGTCGAGATAGATGCGGTTGATCTCGAGCACGCCGGTCGTGGCATTGATCACGACGGGGAAAAATACGCCGATCGCGACCATGAAGATCTTCGAGCCTTCGCCTAGACCGAAGATGAGCAAAGCAAGCGGCAGGATGGCGCTCTTCGGGATCGGATAGGTCGCCGCCACCAGGGGATCGAACACGGCTCGCACCCAGCGATTGAGCCCCATGGCAATGCCGAGAACGAGTGCCGGGCCGCCGCCGATCAGTGTGCCGAGCGCAAGCCGGCGCAGGCTGACCAGCGTGTTGGTGACAAGCTCGCCCGAGCGCAGCATCTCGATCATCACGGCGATGACACTCGAAGGCGCGGGAAAGAAACGGGTATCGATGAAGTGAAAACGAGCCGCCGCTTCCCAGACTGCGAGCAGCAAGACCGGCGAGGCGATGCCCAGAATGCGCTCGCGCGCGCGCATGGAGAGGGAAAAACCTGGCGCCGGGCTGCCGGCGATCGCTTGCGTGCTCATTGAACGACGTCCTTGTTTTCCTGCTCGCGGGCGCGCTGCACTTCATCGCGCAAGCCTGACCAGATGCGGTGCACCAGCTCGCCGAATTCCGACGCCTTCTGCAATTCGATGAGGTTGCGCGGCCGGTTAAGCGGCACCCGCACAAAACTCTTCACGCAGCCGGGCTGCGCCGTCATCACCATGATGCGGTCGCCGAGAAAGACCGCTTCGTCGACGCTGTGGGTGATGAACACCACGGTTTTCTTCTGCTCGTCCCAGATGCGCAGCAGCTCCTCCTGCAGGAGCAGCTTGTTCTGCGCGTCGAGCGCCGAAAACGGCTCGTCCATGAGCAGGATTTCCGGATCGTTGGCAAAGGCCCGCGCGATCGAGACGCGCTGCTTCATGCCGCCGGAGAGCTGGTGCGGATAATAATCGGCGAAACGCGTCAGCCCGGTGGCGTCGAGATAATGGCCGACGCGCTCCTTGATGACGGCGGCCGGCGCATTGCGCATGCGCAAGCCGTAAGCGGCGTTGTTCCACACCGTCATCCAGGGGAAGATCGATTCGCCTTGGAATACCATGGAATTTTCCGGCCGGTCCGAGCCGACGGGAATATCGGTCTCGATGATACCCGCGGTCGCCGTCTCCAGGCCGGCGAGAATGCGCAACAGCGTCGTCTTCCCGCAGCCCGACGGACCGACGATGACGAAGAACTCGCCCGGCTCGATATCGACCGAAACGTGATCGATGGCGACCAGCGCGCCGAACGACTTTTGCAGGTCCTTAATCCGGATTGCCGGCCGCGCCGCTTGCGGACGACGCTCCGCCGGCTCGCCGACGGCACGCAGATTGGGGGCGCTTGCGCTCATGGGTGGACGGCATTGTGCCGGGCAATCGGCCCAATCACAACTCGCCTTGCGCTCAGGATTTGCAACGAATTCCCGCCTCTCGCTATAACTGGCGGACTTGACCGCAGGCGCCGCGCGGTTTTGTGTCGCAGCGCTGAGGAAGGGCCGCAGTGGTCCTGCGAATATGAGGGGATATCCATGGCGGATAATGTCGTCCGGGTCTGCGCGCAGTCCGAGATCGCGCCGGAGACGGTGAAGGCCTACGAGGTCGGTGATAAAAGGCTCGCGGTCTACAATCTCGAAGGCCAGTATTACGTCACCGATGACGAATGCACCCATGCCTCGGCAAGCCTCGCCGACGGCTTCCTCGAGGACGGCATCATCGAGTGCAGCCTGCATTCCGGCGCCTTCGACGTGAAGACTGGCGCTGTGAAGTCGCCGCCGTGCTCGTTCGCGCTGCGCACCTACAAAGTGGTGCTCCAAGGCGACGACGTTTTCGTCGATCTCGACAAGGACGCGGCCGGAGAGCCGGCCTGATGGCAAAAACGCCGGGCGCCCCACTTGGCCTTGCCATTGCGGGCCTCGGCATGGCCGGTGCGGTGATGGTGCGCGCCGCGGCCGCGCATCCCGGCGTGAAAGTCGTCGCCGCTGCCGATCCTCACGACGCACCACGTAACGCCTTCGCTCGTGATTTCAACGCGCGCGCCTATGCGGACATAACTGAGCTTTGCGCTGATCCCGCAGTCGAAATCGTCTACATCGCGACGCCGCATCAGTTCCACTCCGCGCATGCTGCGCTGGCTGCCGGCGCCGGCAAACACGTTATCCTCGAAAAGCCGATGGCGCTGACACTTGCCGATTGCGACGCGATCATTGCCGCAGTCGAGCGTGCAAAAATTCATCTCATCGTGGGCCACACCCACGCCTTCGATCCGGCCGTGCGCGCAATGCGGCGCGTCGTGGCGAGCGGCGAGCTCGGCCGGCTCGGCATGATCGCGGCGTGGAACTATACGAATTTCCTTTATCGCCCGCGGCGTCCGGAAGAGCTTGATACCGCGCTTGGCGGTGGCATCCTGTTCAACCAGGTGCCGCATCAGATCGACATGGTGCGGCTGATCGGGGGCGGGCGATTGCGTAGCGTGCGTGCCCAGGCCACGCGGCTCGATCCGGCACGGCCGACCGAAGGCAACGCCATCGCGTTCCTCGAATTCGAGAATGGCGTCGCGGCCTCGCTGGTCTATGGCGGCTACGATTTCTTCGACAGCGACGAATTGCATTTCTGGATCAATGAGCGTGGCGCGCCAAAGCCGCCCGACCAGCACGGCGCGGCGCGGCGCGCCTTGGCGGCGGAGCAGGCCGAAGAAGCGCGCTTGCGCGTGGAGCGCTACGCCTACGGTTCGCCAGCCGGCCCGCCGCCGAACCATCAGCCGCATTTCGGGCTGGTGATCGTGACCTGCGAGCGGGGCGAGATACGCGCTTCCGCCGACGGGCTTTTCATCTATGACGCGGGCGGCAAGCGCGAAGTGGCGTTACCCGAAAGTGCCGCCATGCCCGGCCGCAGCGAAGTGCTCGACGACATGATCGCCGCCATCCGCACCGGCCAGCCGCCGCTGCAAAACGGCCGCTGGGGTAAGGCCAATGTCGAGGTAACGCTGGCCATTGCGCAATCCGCCCGCGAGCGCCGCGAAGTCATGCTGGAGCATCAGGTATCCTGACCGGCATTGGACGACAGGGCTCGATTTTCTATATAAGTCACGAACCGATGGAGCGGCCCTAAAATGAACTATCAGCCCTCAGGCCACGATTTCGTTGTCGAGAACCCGGATGCGAAGACGTTTTTCGTCAATCGCGAGGTTTTCGTCTCCGACGACGTTTTCGAGCGCGAAAAGCGCGCCATTTTCGACCGCTGCTGGATCTATGTCGGCCATGCCTCGGAAATCAAAAACCCCGGCGACTTCAAGACCCGCCCGGTGGCGGGGCGGCCGATCATCTTCTGCCGCGACCGCGAAGGCACCGTGCGCGCGCTGATCAATTGCTGCCGCCACCGCGGCGCGCTCGTCTGCCGCGAACGCGAGGGCAACGCCCGGCAGTTCTACTGCATGTATCACGGCTGGACCTACCATCCCGACGGCCGGCTCAAATCGGTGCCGGGCGAGGATGCCTATGGCGAGGCGTTCGACAAAAGCGAAATGGGCCTGGTGCCGGTACCGCGGCTTGAAGCCTACCGCGATTTCTACTTCGCCAATTTCGATCGCGAGGCGATCGATCTCGACAGCTATCTCGGCAAGGCCAAGGATTATATCGATCTCGTCATCGACCAGTCGCCGTCGGGGAAGATGCAGATCATTTCCGGAACACAAGAATACGATATCAGGGCGAACTGGAAGCTTTTGGTCGAGAACAGCGTCGACGACTACCATCTGATCTCCACGCATTCGACCTGGCTCAACTACATGCGCAATTCCGGCGTCAACGTCACGCCGCCGAAGGGCGAGCTGTTGCCGACGCGCGGTTTTGGCCGCGATTTGGGCAACGGCCATCTGACGACGGACAATCCAAACTATCGCGGTCGCCCGGTGGCGAAATGGATTTCGGTCTATGGCGAGGATGCCAAGGCCGACATCGATGCGCTGCGCAACGAGCTGGTAGCGCGGCTCGGCTCGGCGCGCGCCGCCCGCGTCGCCGACACCAACAGGAACCTCGCAATCTTTCCCAACCTCGTCATCAACGACGGCTCCTCGGTCACGGTGCGGCACTTCTACCCGCTGGCGCCGGACCGCATGCACGTGACCGCTTGGGCGCTCGGGCCGGTCGAGGAGACCGAAGCGCAGCGCGCGCGCCGGCTGCATGCGTTTCTCACCTTCTATGGCCCGGGCGGCTTCGCCACGCCCGACGATGTCGCCGCGCTCGAAGCGGCGCAGCTCGGCTTTGCCGCCTGGCGCGAGGTGCCGTGGTCGGATCTGTCGCGCGGCATGGCCAAGGCCGGCGACCAGCAACTCGCCACCGACGAGGGCCATCTGCGCGTGTTCTGGCGCAAGTGGAACGAGCTGATGGAGGCGGGGGTATGAACGAGCTCGTTGCCTCGACGGTGTCGCGCGCCGAAGTCGAGGATTTGTTCTATCACGAGGCCGACCTCCTCGATTCCTGGCGGCTCGACGACTGGCTGGAATTGTTGACCGACGACGCGGCCTATTACGTGCCGCCGAACGACAAGCCCGACGCCGACGCCCGCTATACGTTGTTCACCATCGCCGACGACATCGTGCGGCTGCGCGAACGCGTGATCCGGCTGAAGGATCCGAACTGCCATGCCGAATATCCGCTGTCGCGGACGCGGCGCATGATCGGCAATGTGCGTATCACCGGCGTCGACGGCGACGCGATTTCCGCGGCGGCGAATTTCATCATTCACCGCTACCGGCACAACGATCTCGACCGCGTCTTTGTCGGCCACTACCGCTACGAGCTCAAGCGCCAGGGCGGCCGGCTCAAAATCGCCGAACGGCGCGCCATTCTCGATGCGCAAGAGCTCGGCCTGCTCGGCTCGGTGAGCTTCATTCTGTGATGTCGGAACTCGACAAAGTCTTTGGCGAGCTTGCCGGCAAGCGCGCGCAGCAGGACCAGGAGCGCCGCGAGCGGCACAAGCTCGCGAGCGATTTCCTGACCGAGTTCTTCGAGCGGGACATCAAGCCGTCGCAGACGCTGAAGACTCGCGGCATCGAGGCGAGCCTGATCGATCACAAGCTGGTGCTGCACCGGCCGCAATCGGGACACTACGAAGAGCCGCTCTATATCGTCGTCGGCGAGCAGGGCGAGATCGACATAGCGGGACGCTCGTTGGGCCGCTACCAGCCGGCCGAGAAGCTGGCAAAAAAGCGCGAGCTGATCGGCGAGATCATCTCGTTCTTCGATCTATAGAGCGCAGCAATGAACAACGTCGCGATCGTCGGCGGCGGCATCGGCGGGCTGGCGGCGGCGCTGGCGCTCATCCGGCGCGGCATCGACGTCGATGTCTACGAGCAGGCGCCGGAACTGCGCGAGCTTGGCGCCGGGGTGCAGATCAGCGCCAACGGCACGCGCGTGCTTCACGCGCTCGGGCTCAAGGACGCGCTGGAAAAAGTGCAGGTGTTGCCGGCCGGCAAGGCGATCCGGCTGTGGAACACCGGCCAGACCTGGAAGCTGTTCGACCTCGGCCTGGAATCGGTCGAGCGCTATGGCTTTCCCTACATCACCATCCACCGCGGCGATCTGCACGGCGTGATCGCGCAAGCGGTGCTGCAGGCAAAGCCTGGTGTCATTCACCTGAGCCGCAAATGCATTGGCCTCTCGCAAATCGCCGGCCACGTCGAGCTGCGATTCGAAACCGGCGCGCCGGTAACGGCAAAGCTCGTGGTCGGCGCCGATGGCGTGCATTCGGTGGTGCGCGAAGCTTTGTTCGGTGCGGCAAAACCCGAATTCTGCGGCATCATCGCCTGGCGCGGCGTTATCCCGATGGAGCGTGTGCCGGCGTCTATCTCGCGCAGCATCGGCACCAATTGGGTCGGCCCCGGCGGCCACGTCGTGCACTATCCGCTGCGCGCAGGGACGCTTCTCAACTTCGTCGGCATGGGCGAGCGCGATTGGACCGTCGAAGGCTGGAACGTGCGCGGCACCACCGAAGAAGTGTTGAGCGATTTTCGCGGCTGGCATGCCGACGTGCATGCGCTCATCCGCAACATCGACGTACCCTACAAATGGGGTTTGGCGCTGCGGCCGCCGATGGAAGAGTGGAGCAAAGGCCGCTGCACGCTGCTCGGCGACGCCTGCCATCCGATGGTGCCGCTGTTGGCCCAAGGAGCGGTGATGGCGCTCGAAGACGGTCTTGTGCTGGCGCGCGCACTGGAAAAATATCCACGCGATCACCAAGCCGCATTGGCGGCCTATGAGGCGGCGCGCCGCGACCGTGCCAACAAGGTCGTCGCCGGCTCCGCCGCCATGATCCTGCGCTTCCACAACCGCGCCATGGTCGATGCCGAGGCGGCGCAGGCCCACGTCGATCACGAATGGCAGGAGGATCGCATCCGGGAGCGCTACGACTGGCTGTTTACTTACGACGCCACGGCGGCACCGGTGTGAGCCTTTGGCCTGTTTCGCCCGGCGCCGAAAGTCATTATAAGCGCCGCAGCAGCGCCGAGGATTCCTGCCGAGAGGATGCGACCATGTATTCAGGCCCCGGAGTGGAGACGAGCCCGGATTTTCCGATCCCCGACAGCATGAAAGCCTGGGTGCTGGGCAATCCCGGCGAGCTGAAACTCGCCCAAAAACCGGTGCCGGTGCCCAAGCGCGCCGAAGTGCTGGTGCGCATCGATGCGGTCGCGATCTGCGCCACCGATCTGGAGATCATCGATCACGGCCCGCCGGCCTCGATCCAGGGCGGCATGCCGTTCAACAAGAATTTTACGCCCGGCCACGAATATATGGGCACGGTCGTGGCGCTCGGCCCCGGAGTCGATGAATACCGCATCGGCCAGCGCATTACCGTCGAGATCCATGCCGGCTGCGGCCAGTGCAAGCGCTGCCGCGAGGGCATGTACACCGCGTGCCACAACTACGGGCTCAACTACGGCGACGTCGACAAGGGCCATCGCGCCAACGGCTTTACCACCGACGGCGGCTTCTGCGAATACCAGGTCAACCACATCAACACGCTGGTCGCGATTCCCGATGCCATGTCGGACGAGGAAGCGACGCTGGTGGTGACGGCGGGCACCGCGATGTACGGCCTCACCGAACTGGGCGGCCTCGTCGCCGGCGAGAGTGTCGTCGTCACCGGGCCGGGACCGATCGGGCTCCTTGGCGTCGCGGTGGCGAAGGCGCTTGGCGCCTCGCCCGTCATCCTCACTGGCACCCGCGACAACCGGCTGAAAATCGGCCGCGAGCTCGGCGCCGACCATGTCATCAACGTGCGCAACGAAGACGCCGTCGAAGCGGTGCGCCGCCTCAACGGCGGCAAAGGCGTCGACTACGTGGTCGAGTGCTCGGGCGCGCCGAACGCGGTGAACGACGCCATCCGCATGGTCAATCGCGGCGGCAAAGTTTGCCTCGCCGCGTTCCCGCACCAGGAGACGCCGGTCGACGTCGCCCATATCGTGCGCAACAACATTTATCTCTATGGCATCCGCGGCGAGGGCAAGACCGCGACCCATCGCGCCGAAGCCTTCATGTCGCAAAAGCGCTTCGACGCCACCAAGATTCACACCCACACCTTCGCGCTCGACGACCTGCCGACCGCGATCCGCTACGCCAAGGACCGCGTCGACGACGCGATCAAAGTGGTGGTGAAGGCCAAAGGCGTGGCCGCGCACCGGGTCGCCGCCGAATGAGAAAATACGTTGCGCTGATTTGCGCCGCGATTACTGCTTTACTCTCCTTAAATGCAACGCCGGCTGCGGCCGAGGATTGGCCGAGCCATCCAGTTCGCATCGTCAATACTTTTGCGCCGGGCGGCGCCGCCGACATTCTGGCCCGCATGGCCGCGGATCAACTCACCAAGGCGTTCGGCCAGCAATTCTATGTCGAGACCCGCGCTGGGGCCGGCGGCGTCATTGGCGTCGACTTCGTCGCTCACTCCGACCCTGCTGGCTACAATTTCGTCATCACCACATTGTCGCTCACCGCGATCAATCCGCTCATCAACTCCAAGATCGGCTACGACCCGTTCAAGGATCTGACTCACGTCGCTTATCTCGCCGGCTCGCCGATCGTCTTCATCGTCAGCGCCAAGAGTGACACCAAGACGCTGAAGGATTTTGTCGCCAAGGCCAAGGCGAGCGGCAAGCCGTTGACCTATGGCGTGTCCGGATTGGCCAGCGCCGGGCAGATGGTCGCCGAATCTTTCGCCCAGGAAACCGATGTGAAATTCCAGGTAGTGCCGTACAAGGGCGCCGCGCAAAGCCAGCTCGATGTGGTGGCGGGCAATATCGATTTCGCCACGCCGACGGTCACCTCCGCTTCTCCGCAACTGCAAGGCGGCACGGTGACCGCGTTGGCGCACACTGGCAGTCAGCGCCTCCCGGACTATCCTGACGTGCCGACCTTCAAGGAACTCGGCTACAAGCTCGAAGCGACCAACTGGTTCGGTCTTGCCGGTCCGGCCGGCCTTTCCCCCGACATCGTCCACAAGGTCAACGCCGCGATCAATGCCGGCATGGCGCAGCCCGACAACCAGGCGCGCATCCGTCAGGAAGGCATGATCATCGCGCCGATGGATGCCGACGCCTTCAACGCCTTCGTCGCCCATGAGGCGTTGCGCTGGAAGCCGGTGATCCTGAAAGCCGGCTTGAAGATGGAGTGAGCTCCGTCGTCCCCGCGCAAGCGGGGACCCATAACCACAGGCTGAGCAGTATTTACCGGACAGGGATTATGGATTCCCGCTTTCGCGGGAATGACGGGGTGAAAGTTCCGCGATCTCGCTCATTTCTTGCGGATGCGGAACGTCAGCAGCCGTTTTTCCTTGCGCGTGGCTTCGAGCGTATCGCCGGTCTGGTTAAGCAGGTTCGGGATGTCGATGCCGGCGAGCGGATCGGTGCATTCCACGACCAGGATGTCACCCGCCGCCATGCCGCCGAGCGCCTTTTTGGTGCGCAGCGCCGGCAGCGGGCATTTGAGGCCGCGCAGATTGAGGGTCATTTCGGTCATATCTAGTGTCATCGTCCGCATAAGCGGACGATCCAGTAGTCTCAGATGATGAGGATGTATACTCCGGTTATGGTGTTTACTGGATGCCCGTATTCGCGGGCATGACATATAGAGAATGGCCGTCGATTCCAGCATCCAGCGCATCACGCGCCTGACACCGCTCAGCGCGATCCTTGCGCTGATTGACGCGCGGGTCGGGGCGGTGGCGCCGCAAAAATCTGCCGTCGCCCTGACGCTCGGCTGCACGCTGGCCGAGGATGTCGTCGTCTCAAAACTTCCGCCAGTATCGATGGCATTGCGCGACGGTTTTGCCGTCGAGGCGGGCGCTATCGCCGATGCCGGTCCTTATTCACCGGTGCCGTTGGCGTCGAAGCCGCAGCGGGTCGATGCCGGTGAGCCACTGCCGGACGGGACCGATGCGGTGGCGCCGTTCGATGCGGTCAACGCGCGCGTCGATCGCGACGAGGCCGTCGCAGCGGTGTCGCCGGGCGAGGGCGCGTTGCCCGCGGGCGGCGATTGCACGCCGCGCACGCCGTTACGCCGGGCCGGCGAGAGCGTGCGCGCCATCGACATCGCCGTCATCGCTGCCACCGGTGTCGCTGAGGTAACGGTTCGTTCGCCATGCATTCGCATCGCCCGCGGCAGCGCCGCAAATGATCCGCCAATCGATATCGCACGCGAGATGCTCGCGCATGCCGTGACCGCGTCCGGATGCACGGTGCGCGAGAGGCAGCGCGAGGGAGAAGGACTCGATCGGGCGTTGGCCGACGAAAGTGCAGATGCCGTGATCGCGCTCGGCGGCACCGGCAGCGGGCGGCGGGATGCAGCGGTGAAAACCTTGGCGCGGCTCGGCCAGGTCGAGGCGCACGGCATCGCCGTGTCGCCCGGCGAAACCGCCGCGTTCGGGTTCGCCGGCGCAAAGCCCGTGCTGCTGGTTCCCGGTCGGCTCGATGCGGCGTTGGCGATCTGGCTGCTGATCGGGCGCTATCTCGTGGCCAAGCTTGCCGGCGGCAGCATCGCGGATATGCCGGTGACACTGCCGCTCAAACGCAAGGTCACATCGACCATTGGGCTGACAGAACTGGTTCCAGTCAGTTGCGCCGGCGGCGTGGCGGAACCGCTCGCCTCGGGCTATTTATCTCTGGAATCGCTGGCCCGCAGCGACGGCTGGATCGTCGTGCCGGCCGAGAGCGAAGGTTTTGCAGCCGGGACACCGGTTGCCGTGAGAGCATGGCCATAATTCCCAAATCCAGTGCACGCGGTTCGGCGATCCTCGACGCCGTCAAACGCGCCGCGCGGCAGGAGCAATTCCTCGAAGTGGTGTCGGCCGACGAGGCGCGGCGCCGTTTCGATACCTGCATCGATCGCTCGCCGCTTGGCGCTGAAAGCCTAAAGCTCGGCGCGGCGCTGTCGCGCGTGCTCGCGGCCGACGTGCTCGCGCCGGTCGACGCGCCGCCATTCGATCGCTCCAATGTCGACGGTTTTGCCGTGCGCGCGGCCGACACCGCGGGCGCCACCGACGGTAAGCCAAAACGTCTTGCGCTCAACGCCGAAGTGATCGCCTGCGGCGTTCAACCTGCCATCGAAGTATTACCAGGCACGGCGACGGCGATTGCCACCGGCGGCGTCATCCCGCGCGGCGCCGACGCCGTGGTGATGATCGAGCACACCGAACTGATCGAAGATGACGTCGCGCCGGCGATCGATCTGCGCCGCGCCGCGGCCAGCGGGCAACTTATTTCATACGCCGGGTCGGACATTGCGCGTGGCGAGACCTTGCTGAGACGCGGCACGCGCATCGGCTCGCGTGAGATCGGCATGCTCGCGGCATGCGGCTTTGCCTCAATCGACGTGGTACGGCGCCCGCGCGTCGCCGTGCTCTCGACCGGCGACGAATTGGTCGAGCCCGGCCGGCCGCTCACGCCGGCCGGCGTCTACGACAGCAACGGCGCCATCATCGCCGCCGCGATCGTCGAGGCTGGCGGTGAGCCGCTGCCGTTCGGCGCGTTCCCCGACGAAGAGGTCGCGCTGGAACTCGCGATGCGCGCGGCGCTGGAATCCTGCGACATGGTGGTGCTGTCCGGCGGGACTTCGAAGGGCGCCGGCGATCTGTCCCATCGCATCGTGTCGCGGCTCGGTAAGCCCGGCATCCTGGTCCACGGCGTGGCGCTCAAGCCGGGCAAGCCGCTCTGCCTCGCGGTGATCGGCGATAGGCCTCTTATTGTGCTGCCGGGATTTCCGACCTCGGCGATCTTCACCTTTCACGCCTTCGTCGCGCCGGTCATCCGTGCACGCGCCGGGCTGGCGCCGGAGACCGCGCGAACGGTGACGGCGCGCGTGCCGGTGCGTATTGCTTCCGAGCTCGGCCGCGAAGAATTCGTGCTCGTCTCGCTCGTCGCCGGCGAAGACGGTGCCATCGCGTTTCCGACCGGCAAAGGCTCGGGCGCGGTGACGGCGTTTTCTCAGGCCGATGGCTTTTTGACCATTGATCCACTGGCGAGCACTCTCGATGCGGACACCAACGCCGAAGTCACGCTGATCGGCGACGCGGCGCGCGCGCCCGATCTCGTCATCATGGGCAGCCACGATATCGCGCTCGACGTGGTCGTGGGTGCGCTCGCCGAGCGCGATTTTAACGCGCGAACCATCGCCGTCGGCAGCCTCGGCGGCGTTGCCGCACTCAGCCGCGGCGAATGCGATCTCGCGCCGGTGCACCTCGTCGACCCGGCTACCGGCGTCTACAACAAACATCTGCTGGCGCCCGGCCTTGCGCTGGTGCCCGGTTGGCGGCGGATGCAGGGTTTTGTTTGTCGCCCGGGCGACCCGCGATTCGAAGGCCTCTCCGCCGACGCCGCGTTGAAAGCCGCGCTCGCCGACCCCGCGGTGCTGATGGTCAACCGCAATGCCGGATCCGGCACGCGCGTCTTGATCGACAGCCTGCTCGGCCGCGCGCGGCCGCCCGGCTACGCCAACCAGCCGCGCTCGCATAACGCGGTCGCCGCCGCGGTCGCGCAAAACCGCGCCGATTGGGGCGTCGCCATCGAGCCGGTGGCGCACATGTATGGGCTCGCCTTTCTGCCGATCGCGCCCGAGGAATACGATTTTCTACTCCGAGAGGCGCGCCGCGAACGGCCGGCCGTGCAGGCCTTTCTCGCGGCCTTGCGCGATGAAACAACGCGCGCACGTATCCGCGGGCTCGGCATGGAACCGGCGGGCAAATGACGCTACATAGAGCCCATGCGCATCATCGGGCTCGCGGGCTGGAGCGGCTCCGGCAAGACGACACTGGTCACCAGCGTGATCCCGGTGCTGGTCAAGCGCGGCCTGAAAGTCGCCACCGTCAAACACGCGCATCATGACTTCGATACCGACCAGCCGGGCAAGGATTCCTGGGTGCACCGGCAGGCCGGCGCCAGCGAGGTCGCGATCGTTTCCAGCCGCCGCTGGGCCATCGTTCATGAGCTTCGCGACGAGCCCGAGCCGCCGCTCGCCGACATTTTGGCGAAGCTCAGCCCGGTCGACCTGGTGATCGTCGAAGGTTTCAAGCGCCACTCGCATCCGAAACTCGAAGTTTTTCGCGCCACGGTTGGCAAGCCGCTGTTGCATCCCGACGACGATTGCATCATCGCCGTCGCGACGGACGCGCCGTTGCCGCAGGCGCAGGTGCCGGTGCTGATGCTCGATGATTTCGACGGCATCGCTAATGTGTTCGAAGCGGAAGCGCTGCCGCTCGAGCAGATCGGGCCGCCGCGGGACGAAACGTAATGGCGCAGCTCAGCGACGATTGCTTCGCCTTCAACGGCCCGCTGCTGCCGGTTGCCGACGCCGAGCGTCTGATTGTCGAACGCGTCGTGCCGGTGAGCGAATGCGAAACCGTGACATTGCGCGAGGCGATGGGTCGCGTGCTGGCCGGGGACATCATCGCCCCGGTCAATGTGCCGCCGTTCGATAATTCCGCCGTGGACGGCTATGCGGTGCGAGCCGCCAATCTCGATGCTAAAGGCGAAACGCGGCTGAAGATCGTCGATCGCGTCGCCGCCGGGCATGACGCTACACACGCGCTTCATGCCGGGGAAGCGATCCGCATTTTTACCGGCGCACCGATGCCGGACGGCGCCGATACGGTCTTTATGCAGGAAGACTGCCGCGTCGACGGAGCCGCTGTCGTGGTGCCGCCGGGACTGAAGCGTGGCGCAAATCGTCGCCTGGCCGGCGAAGATATGCGCGCCGGCGCGGTCGCGCTTCCGGCGGGGCGTCGTCTGGCCGTGCAGCACGTTGCGCTCGCGGCGGCGCTCGGTCTCACGTCGCTCAAGGTCCGCCGCCGCGTGCGGGTGGCTTTGTTCTCGACCGGCGACGAGATCGTCGAGCCGGGCGCGCATTTGCCGCGCGCCGCGCTTTATGATTCCAACCGCTATCTGCTCGCCGGCATGATCGCGCGGCTCGGCGCCGAGATCACCGATCTCGGCATTCTCAGCGACGATCCGCAACAGCTCGCGCGCGCTATCGCCAAAGCGGCCGAGGACCATGATCTCGTACTCACCTCGGGCGGCGTTTCCACCGGCGAAGCCGATTACGTGCGCAGCGCCATAGAAAGCATCGGCCGCATCGTATTTTGGCGGGTCGCAATAAAACCCGGCCGGCCGGTGGCGATGGGCGTCGTTCCGGCAGCAAAGAGCGGCGAGGGCGCCGCCTTTGTCGGCCTGCCGGGAAATCCGGTTGCGGTGTTCGTTACTTTCGTGCGCGTGGTACGGCCGTTGCTGCTGCGTTTGGCCGGCGCACAGCCCGAGCGGTTGATCGCCATGCCGGTGCGCGCTGCCTTCGCCTACAAGAAACGCAAAGGCCGCCGCGAATATGTGCGCGTGGCGCTGCGGCAGGCCTCCGACGGCGCCCTCGAAGCCTTCAAGTATCCACAGGACGGCGCCGGGGTCATCACTTCGCTCACCGAAACCGATGGCTTGGCAGAGCTGGAAGAGGACGCGACCGACATCGAGCTGGGCGCGATGGTCCGGTTCCTTTCCTACTCATCGCTGGTCGGCTGACACGGCCTCTGATCGTCGCCGCGAAATCGCGGGTGATCCACCCGTCGAAGCGCCGAGCGTTAAGGCGGCAGGCGTCATCCCCCGCCTCGCGACAGTCGAATGACGGCTGACATTCCGTTACCGCGAAACTCAATCCGAAAAACCCGCAATCAACGACCAGCGCCTCATCCATTCAGGTTGTATCATCCGACTATGGCAATCTGTCAGCGATTTGTATTATCCTTCAATGCACTCGGCGTGCGTTAAGAAAAATTGGGGAGCCTTAAATGTCACCTTCTAATCTCGTCGGCGACATGCTCGACACATTTGATCATGTGGTAGTTCTGATGCTGGAGAACCGATCGTTCGACAACTTGCTGGGATACATGTACCCCAACGGAGTTCCCGCGGACGCTCCCCTTGGCAAGACCTTCGAGGGTGTGACGGGCCAGAACCTCTCCAATCCTGTACCGCCTGGCGTGAAGAATCCGCCGCCTCCGGGTGTCACCACAATCCCGGTTTCTCCGGTGGAGGCAGGCAACTACTTCCAACCCTATCCCGATCCCGGCGAGAATTATGTCCACGTCAATACGCAGCTCTTCAACCTGATCGACGGCGGTGACCAGCCGCCCTACAACCTGCCCGGCCAGCGCCCGCTGCCGCAACCCGATATGAAGGGTTTCATCAAGGACTACATCGAGAATTACAAAGCCGCCGAGGTACCAGGCCAAGACCCCACCTACGACGCGCCGCCGGCGGACTTCCCCTGGACGGGGTACAAACAGATCATGCAATGCTATCCGACGTCCGCCGTACCCGTCGTCACGACTTTGGCTGCGGAATTTGGCGTCTTCGACCATTGGTTCTGCGCCGTTCCCAGCGAAACCTGGTGCAACCGCACCTTTTGGAACGCCGGAACATCGTGGGGATTCGTCATCAATCCTCCCGAGTCAGATCATCTGTCGCAGCTCCGTTGGCTCCTCGACAGCAATGGGCCAACCATTTTCAACCAGATCGAGAATTCTGGTGGGACTTCGCCTCTTACCTGGAAGATTTACACGGCGAATATTGTTTCGGCCACGGCCATAATCCACGCTTTGGCGCTCAAGGACTATTGGCCGCTTACACTTACGCCTGATTTTCGCTTGGTCCCCAACCCACGCAATCGCATGTTTCTAATCAACGATTTTTTGTCGGATTGTGGTGCGGGCAAGCGTCCGGCCTACTCCTTCCTGGAGCCAAGGTTCTTTACGCCGCAGAACGACATGCACCCCTCAACCTCGGGTGCCTGGGGCGACGGCAGCGGCCCGGGCGATCCTGGGCCCGTGCTGCTCGGCGATTCGCTAGTCTGGCAGGTGTATGACGCGATCCGAAACTCGCCGAAACGGGACAGAACGCTGCTGATCATCACCTTCGATGAACACGGCGGGTGCTACGACCATGTGCCGCCGCCCGGCCACGTGACGCCGCCCGACCTCACCGGCGACCCGTTGGAGGACAATTTCGATTTCACGCGGCTGGGGGTTCGCGTACCGACCATCATGGTCTCGTCTCACATCGCAACGAACACGGTGGTCAAAACGCCCATGCACCACGGCTCGTTCATGAACACCGTTCGCAAGAAATGGGATAAGATGGCGCCGGGCAAGTTTCCGCCGCTGACGGCACGCGTCGCGGATGCGCCCAACTTCTCGGAAGTATTCACCTCCGCTGCGCCCAGGCCCAAAGAAGACTGGCCCGAGATTCCCAAGCCTGTAATCCCGGAGGAGTTTTGGGCGAGGGACTTTTCGCGGGCTCCGCTCAGCGAGTTCCAACGGTCGATCCTCATCGGCGCGTCGATGCTGCCGGAGCCGAGAAAGGCGATGGCGCGCGCGGCGGTGCCGCGCGACCCCAGCGCCATCAACACCACCGGAGAGGCTATGGAATATCTGAAATCGATTCCTGGTGTCGGACCGGAAGAGCCGCTCAGCACGTTCAAATAGATTCTTGGGCTGGAAAGAGGTAGCGATAAGACCCGACGCAAAAGCGAGCATAGGCCGGGCAAAGCGAAGTGCACCCGCATGCCTATTCGCAATTCGCCTTCGTTTGCAAAGCCCGGGCACGAAGGGGTCGCGAGAATATTAGGCGTCCAAATATCGCGCAGCCAGCGCTTCGGCTCGTGCCGCGTCTTCCGGCGTATTGACGTTGAAGAACGGATCAAACGGGATCGTGGGCCACTCGGCGATAGCGATGCCGTGCCGTGCGGTCCAAAGCTCGATCTTGTGCAGGTTTTCGCCGACCAGCGCGTGGCGCAAATCCTCGCGCAATTTGACCGGCCACAGCCCGACGACCGGATGCCGCCATTCCCCGGAGCGCGCGCATGCAAGCGGGACATTCGACGCGGCGCGCGCCTCATGCAGGCGCGCCACCAGATTCTTCGGCAGGAACGGACAATCGCCCGGCACGCTGACCAGCCATTCGTTGTCCGGCGCATGCGCGGCGGCCCAATCCAGACCGGCAAGGATGCCGGCCAGCGGTCCGGCAAAATCCGGCGCGCTGTCGGCGACCACGGGCAGGCCGGTATCGGCAAAGCGCGCGGCATCGCCGTTGGCGTTGATGATGATACGGCTGCATTGCGGTGTGAGGCAGGCGAGCACGCGCTGCAGAATGCTGGCGCCGCCGATCCTGATGCGCGCCTTGTCGCCGCCGCCCATGCGCCGCGCCAGGCCGCCGGCAAGTACGAGACCGAGGGTAGGGGGGACCGCAGTCACGCGCGCTTAATCGTCATGCACCGCGGCCTTGCGGCGGTGCTTGGCGCTTTCCTCCTCGACAAAAGCGAGGTCCTGGTCGAACACGATGCGGTCCTCGCCGGCGAGCGCGATGAAGCGTTTGCCGCGGGCGCGGCCGATCAGCGTCAAATTCGCCTTGCGCGCCAACTCGACGCCCCACGCCGTAAAGCCCGAACGCGAGATCAGGATCGGAATGCCCATGCGCACGGTCTTGATCACCATCTCGGAGGTGAGCCGGCCGGTCGTGTAGAAAATCTTGTCGGCGGCGCTGACCTTATACTTGAACATCCAGCCGGCGATCTTGTCGACGGCGTTGTGGCGGCCAACGTCTTCCATATAGACCAGCGGGCGGTCCTCGACCGCCAGCACGCAGCCGTGGATGGCGCCGGCTTCGAGATAGAGCGAGGGCGTGGTGTTGATCTTGTGGGTCAGCGAATAGAGCCACGAGGTGCGCAGCTCCGCCGCCGGCAGCGTGACGTTCTCCAACGCTTCCATCAGATCGCCGAACACGGTGCCCTGGGCGCAACCCGAGGTCTGCACCTTTTTCTTGAGCTTCTTCTCGTAATTGGTCTTGCGCTTGGTGCGCACCACGACGACGGACAGTTCCTCGTCGTAATCGACGCCGGTCACGACGTCGCTTGACTTGAGCATGTTCTGGTTGAGCAGGTAGCCGAGCGCGAGATATTCGGGATGATCGCCGATGGTCATCGCCGTGACGATCTCCTGGGAATTGAGGAAGATCGTCAATGCCCGCTCGACCGTCACCGAGGTTTCGATCGCGGTGCCGGTCTGGTCGACGCCTTTGACGCGCTCGGTCAGGCGTGGATCGTGCGGATCGGGACGGATCAGGTAGTCGTCTTCGGACGAAGCCATGGCGCTAATGTAAGGCAACGCGGGGGCTTGCGAAAGCGCGCACGCAAAAGGCCCGGCTCGCGCCGGGCCCTCTGCGTCACCACACGTCGCCTACAATAGACTAGCTGTGCAGGCCGCCGAGCAGCCAAATCAGCAGAATGATTGGCAGCGGAATGCCGATGAGCCAAAGCAATAACCCGCGTCCCATAACGTCCTCCTATGTTGCCTCATCAAGGACGGCTTATTAACGACGCTGCGCGGAGGAGGTTCCATCGTTTCCGCCGGGGTCGTCCGCCGCATGGGTTGTCACGCCAGGGGCCATGGCTATATTGCGCTCGACGTGCCCGGAGGGGTGGCCGAGTGGCTGAAGGCGCTCGCTTGGAAAGCGTGTATACGGGAAACCGTATCGTGGGTTCGAATCCCACTCCCTCCGCCAGTGTCCGCCAAACCACCGTTCGCATTTGTTCGCTAATGTCCGCTAACGGGCTTTGATTCCACACATTTCTGCGCTAAGCTGATTTACCGTCGTTCGCGACGGTTCGCCTGTACCCACAAACCATTTGTGGGTCAGCTTACGGGTGGGAGTTGG